>NZ_JBFAEO010000001.1:64325-256803 GCF_040642015.1 Actinosynnema sp. NPDC020468 | reverse complement strand
CGTCCACGTCGAGGAGTCCGGTGGCACGGCGGCTTCCGCGGCCGACCACGTCGAGGAGTCCGGTGGCACGGCGGCTTCCGCGGCCGACCACGTCGAGGAGTCCGGTGGCACGGCGGCTTCCGCGGCCGACCACGTCGAGGCTTCAGGCGCCCTGGCCGATTCGCCGGCAGACCAGGTCGGGGTGCCGGACGGCGCAGCCGATTCGGCGGCCGACCAGCCGGAAGGCTCCGACGCGCCGGTCGATTCGGTGGGCGACCACCCCGACGACTCCGACAACCCGACTGGTTCGGCGGTCGACCAGGTCGAAGACTCCGCCGCCCTGGCCGGTTCGGGGGTCGACCCCGCCGACCATGTCGGAGGGTCCGGTGGCACGGTCGGCGCCGCGGCGGACCACGTCGAGGACTCGGGCGGCGCGGAGGCGTCGAAACCCGGCTGGCTGTCGAGGTCGTGGCGGGAGGCGATGTCCCACGACGGCAGGTCGGTCCTGGTCGACTCGGGGGTGCGCGCGGTCGGGATCAGCGGCCCTTTGCCGAACGCCGCGCCCAGGCCCGACGGCGGGTCGGGCGGGAACTCGTCCGGCCGTACCGGAGGCTGGATCATGGTCGGCGAGTCGAACATGTCGACCCGCCGCGAGTCCGAGGCTTCGGCCTTCACCCTCGCGGGCGCCTCCACCCGCCACGACGGGACATCCGACACGACCGGCCCGGTCTCGGGTTTCGCTTCCGGCGGCACGGCCACCGGTCCGACGCCCGCCGGCTCGAAGGGCGCCGGCTCGCCGACTCCCGGGTCCGTTCCCCGCGGTTCCCCAGCCGCCGGTTCCACCGACACCGGTTCGGCGGACACCGGGACCTCGGACCTGGCGGGACCTCGCGCGTCGACCTCGGACCCGGCGAGACCGGAGAGGTCGGCACCGGGGCCGGACGCGTGGGCACCGGGTGCGGCGGAATCGGGGACGTAGGCGCCGGCGGCACCGGGACTCGGTGCGCCCGCACCAGGCGTCGCGGGACCGCGCGCGGAGCGATCGGCCGCAGTGGGACCGAGTGCGTCCTCGGGCGGTGTCACGGGACCGGGCGCGAAGGCACCTGCCCCGGCGGAACCGAGCGCGTCCGCACGCGGCACGGCGGGACCACGTTCGTGGGCACCGGCCGCGGTGGGACCAGGGGTGTGCACACCTGGCGCGGCGGGATCGCGCGGATAGGCACCGGGCACGGCGGGACCGTGCGTGTCCGCGCCCGGCGTGGCGGGGCCGGAGGCGTCGGCGGCGGGCACCGCGACACCCGGTGTGGTGGGGCCGGGTACGGCCGGCAGCGGGGTTTCGGGCTCGGGTTCCGGGGCTCGGCGTCGGCGGCCGCCGGCGCGTTGTGAGGCGAGCAGGCCGGCTGCCTTCAGCGATTCGAGCACGCCGCCGCTGTCCGCCTCGGGCGCCTCGGGTGGCGGCGGTGGGGCTACCGGCACCTCCTCGGCGGCCTCGCGGGCGGCCCGGCGACGTCCGCTGCGCGCCGCGCCGGCCGCCGCGATGAGACCGGCGACGGGAACCGTGCGCTCCTCGGGCGACTCGGCCCGCGAGCGCGTGCCGAGATCGAGTCCGAGACCGGCCGACCCGCGCAGGCCCGTGCCTTCCGCGCCGTGGGCGGCGTCGGCGGACCGCTCCTCGGCTCCCCGGTGCTTCTCCTGCGCGGGCAACGACTCCACCCGCGCGACGTCCGGCTTCCCGGCCGGCGCGGCGGGTCCGACGTCGGGAGTACCCGCCCAGCTCGAGGTTTCCCCTTGGGCCGCAACGACTTCCGCGTTCGCGACGTGCTCGGCGACGTCGTCGCCGGGGAACGTGAGGGGCGGCACCGCCGCGTCGGACCGGTGCGAAGCGAACGGGGACCGGTAGCCGGGGTCCGGCTCGAGATCGGGCTGCGGGACCTCGGCCGCGGGGGTGGAGATCGGCTCCGCGTGGTCGGGCTCCGCGCGGTGGGACGCGAACGCGGAACCGACGTCCGGCAACGTCGGCAGGGCCGGTGACCGGGTCTCCGCCCGGGTCGCGGGGGGTTCGGCGGGCGACCGCCCCGAGACGTGCCTCGATGCCGGCGGCTTCGCCGAAGGCCCGGCGGAGGACTGCTCGGCCACCGCTCGGCGGTACGCGACGGCGTCCGGCGTGGGGTGGGCCGGGGACGCGGCGGGGCGGCCGGGCGCGGTCTGGTGGCCGACAAAGGGGAACGCGGGCCGGGCCGGGGGCGCCTGTTCGGCTCCGCCGTGCTGGGGCGCGGTGGGTGGCGGGGGTGCCGGAGCCGGGGTGGGAGCGCCTGCCGCCGGCTCGGGGCCGGGGTTCGGCCGCGGTGGCACGGCGTTCGGCGGGGTCGGGTGGGCAGCGGCGGCGTGCGGGAGGTGCGGCTGCTCCGGCCGGCCGGGCGTGGTGGGGAGGTCCGTCAAGGCCGCGGAGAGGGTGCGCTGCGACGGTGGCAGGGCGGTCCGGTCCAGGCGCTCGGTGCCCGTCGCGGCCTCGGGCGACGGGGCGGTGCGGTCCAGACCGTCGACACCGGTCGCGGCCTCGGGCGACGAGGCGGTGCGGTCCACGCCGTCGACACCGGCCACGGCCTCGGGCGGCGGGGTGGGGTCCGGTGCTCGGCGGCGGCCTCCGGTGGGCTCGGAGGGGTGGTCGCCGAAGGGTTGGACGAGCCGCCAGCGGTCGGCGGCGTGGGCTCTGGCGGCGGAGATGCCCTCCACCGTCATGTCCTCCGCCGCGCGGCGGGAGCGCTTGGCGCGCAACGCGTCCGGGCGGTGGGCCTGGGCGGGGCGCCACTGGCGGAGCTGCTGCTTCAGCTCCGGGGTCAGGGCCGGGTCCGGGGTGTCCCGGGCGGCGGTGGCCTTGTCCGGGCGCAGCAGGGACGCCAGTTGGTCGTGCAGGGCGGTGGGTCTGCGGTGGACGCCGGAGAACTCCGCGGCCAGCCTCGCGCGCACGGCGTAGACGGCGCGGGCGCGACGGCGTTCGGCGGCGTGCGCGGACCGCAGGTTGGCCAGTGCCTCGGCCAGTTCGCCGGACACCTCGTGCACGTGCGCGAGTGCCAGCAGGCTTTCCGCCAACAGGGTGTCCAGCTGATGGCGTTCCGCGCTGTGCGCGGCGTCCCGGAGCAGGCCGCGGGCCTGGTCGACCCGCCCTGCCGGGAGGTGCACGCGGGTCGCCAGCGCGAGCCGCAGCCACCCCAGGGTGGCCGCGGACGGCGCGCGGACCGGGCGTTCGAGCAGCGGGGTGCCCAGTTCGGAGGCTTCGGCCAGGTGGTCCGAGTCCATCAGGGCGCACGCCAGTTCCAGCGTGAGCCTGGCGCGGACCTGGTCGTTGTCGGCGGACGGGTCGCTCAGGCCGGCGAGGAGCTCGAGCCCTTCCCGACCCGTGGCCACCGCCGCGTCCAGGTCGCCCCAGCGGCGGTGCTGGGCGGCGGCCGCCGCGCGGAGCGCGCACCGGGACAGGATCGTGGCGTCGGGCTCGGTGTCCCGGTCGGCCGCGTAGAGCCGGTCGGCCTCCTCGAGCGCGTCGGCCAGCGCCGCGCCGCGGCCGATGGTCACCAGGCACTGGCTGGCCTGCACGAGCGCCGCCGCGCGCAGCGCCGGCGGCACCCCGTCGGCCTCCAGCACCGGGCGGACCGCGGCGAAGCCGGTGAGCGGTGCGCCCACCGACCGCGCGCTGTCGGCCAGTTCGACCCGCAGCCGCCAGGCGGTGTCCTGCTCCCCCGCGGCCTCGGCCGCCTTCAGGGCGTCCAGCGCCCGGTCGGCGACCCGCACGCCGCGGCCCATCCGGTTGCTCGCGAAGACCACGAGGGCCTCCGCGCGCAACCGGTCCACCTCGTCGCGACGGGCGGAGGCGAGGGCGACGGCACGCTCGCCCAGTACCAGGGCGAGCTCCGGTGCCCGCCAACGCAGCTGCCAGGCGGGCACGACCAGCGTGCTCACCTCGACGTCCGCCTGCGCCTCGCCCCTCGCCGCCACGGTGGCCGGGCTCAGTCTCGGGTCAACTTGCGATAGGTGACCCGATGCGGACGCGCCGCCTCCGCGCCCAGGCGCTCCACCTTGTTCTTCTCGTAACCCTCGAAGTTGCCCTCGAACCAGTACCACTGGGACGGGTTCTCGTCCGTGCCCTCCCACGCGAGGATGTGGGTGGCGACGCGGTCGAGGAACCACCGGTCGTGCGAGATGACCACGGCGCAACCGGGGAACTGCTCGAGCGCGTTCTCCATCGAGCCGAGGGTTTCCACGTCCAGGTCGTTCGTCGGCTCGTCCAGCAGGATCAGGTTGCCGCCCTGCTTGAGGGTCAGCGCCAGGTTGAGCCGGTTGCGCTCGCCACCGGAGAGCACGCCCGCCGGCTTCTGCTGGTCCGGACCCTTGAAGCCGAACGCGCTGACGTAGGCGCGTGACGGCATTTCGACGCTGCCCACGTGGATGTAGTCGAGCCCGTCGGACACGACCTCCCACACGTTCTTCTTCGGGTCGATGCCCGCGCGGTTCTGGTCGACGTACGAGAGCTTGACCGTCTCACCGACCTTCACCACGCCCGCGTCCGGCTTCTCCAGGCCCACGATGGTCTTGAACAGCGTCGTCTTGCCGACGCCGTTCGGGCCGATGACGCCGACGATGCCGTTGCGCGGCAGGCTGAACGACAGGTTGTCGATCAGCACCCGGTCGCCGAAGCCCTTCTTCAGCTTCTCGGTCTCGACCACCACGCTGCCCAGGCGCGGACCCGGCGGGATCTGGATCTCCTCGAAGTCCAGCTTGCGGGTCTTCTCCGCCTCCGCGGCCATCTCCTCGTACCGGTCGAGGCGGGCCTTGGACTTGGCCTGGCGTGCCTTCGCGCCGGACCGGACCCAGTCCAGCTCGTCCTTGAGGCGCTTCTGGAGCTTCTGGTCCTTCTTCCCCTGGACGGCCAGTCGCTCGGCCTTCTTCTCCAGGTAGGTCGAGTAGTTGCCCTCGTAGGGGTGGGCCTTGCCGCGGTCCAGCTCCAGGATCCACTCGGCGAGGTTGTCCAGGAAGTACCGGTCGTGGGTCACGGCGAGGACGGCGCCCGGGTACTGCGCGAGGTGCTGCTCCAGCCACAGCACGCTCTCGGCGTCCAGGTGGTTGGTGGGCTCGTCCAGCAGCAGCAGGTCGGGCTTGCTCAGCAGCAGCTTGCACAGCGCGACCCGGCGGCGCTCACCACCGGACAGCTTCGTGACGTCGGCGTCGGGCGGAGGGCAGCGGAGGGCGTCCATGGCCTGCTCGAGCTGGGAGTCGAGGTCCCACGCGTTCGCGTGGTCGAGCTCCTCCTGGAGCGTCCCCATCTCGTCCATCAGCTCGTCGGAGTAGTCGACGCCCAACTTCTCGGCGATCTCGTTGAAGCGGTCCAGCTTCACCTTGATCTCGCCCAGGCCCTCCTGGACGTTGCCGAGAACGGTCTTCTCCTCGTTGAGCGGGGGCTCCTGTTGGAGGATGCCCACGCTGTAGCCCGGCGAGAGGTAGGCCTCGCCGTTGCCCGGGGTGTCCAGGCCGGCCATGATCTTGAGCACGCTCGACTTACCGGCGCCGTTCGGACCGACAACGCCGATCTTCGCACCGGGGAGGAACATGATCGTGACGTCATCGAGGATGACCTTGTCCCCGTGCGCCTTGCGCACCTTCTTCATGGTGTAGATGAACTCGGCCATGCCCGCGATCGTAGAGCGGTGCCGATCGGGCAATCACCCCGGCGGTAGGCAAGGCTTCCCGACTCGCGTGACCAGCGAGTCCTGACGCGTGCGGCTCCCACCGCCGTGTCGAGTCCTGCCCCTCCGTCCGCGGCGCGCGCCCCGGCGCCCCACGACCTCCCTCCCCTGCGACTAGTGACGGCGGCTCGCGCGCATTCTGCGCGACGGACCCGCCTGTGGACCACGCTCCCGGGCCGGATGCCCCGATCGGATCAGAACGGAACTTCTTTCAGCTCTTCGGATTGCTCCGCGTCACCGACGAGGGCGTCCTCCTCGGTGCGGGGTGCGACGATCCGGGGACCGCCCGGATCGGGGTGGACGGGCACCGGCTGGGCGGTGCACCACAGCAGGTTGGGCCCGACCGCGCCCGCCTCGACGTCGATGTGCTTGCCGCCGCCCTCCGGACCGCGGTCGTTCACCCGCAGGATCCCCGCGACCATCACCGGGTCGCCCTTGCCCAGCGACCGGTGCACGTTGTCCGCCAGCTGCCGCCAGCACGTCACGGTCAGGAACATGGACGCGCCCGCGACCCACCCGCCCGTCTCCCGGTCGAACCGCCGTTCGGTGGTGTGCATCCGGAACCTGGCGCGACTGAACCCCGTCCCGACCGTCGAGTGAGCGACCTTGCCCGCGACCACCCCGACCAGGGTGATCCGCGTCTCGTTGTATGCCATGCGACCAGGTTGCCGGGGTGGGCGGACCTGCGAAAGCGGACTTCCGCGAACTGTGGACAACTCGGCACCCTGTGCACAACTCGAATGAGTGAGTGCTCACTCGTTGACATGAGTGAGAACTCACTCATACGCTCTGGCCATGCCCGGAGAGACCGCACCACGCCGCAGACGAGCACCGGCGATGAGCGTCGAGGACCGCCGCGAGGCGATCGTCACGGCCACCGTCCCGCTGCTGCTCGCGCACGGCGCCAACGTCACCACCAGCCAGATCGCGCAGGCCGCCGGCATCGCCGAGGGCACCGTCTTCCGGGCGTTCAAGGACAAGCGCGAACTGATCGACACCTGCGTCCGGTCCGTGCTCGGCGTCGACACCGAGCTGGACCTGCTGACCGACGCCCGCCGGGCGACCACGGTGGCCGCGCGCGTCACGGAGGCGATCGGCGCGGTCACCGGCTACCTGGACCGCATGTGGCAGCTCATGGGCGTGCTGCGCGACTCGGGCTTCGACCCGAACGAGGGCCGCCGCAAGGAGCACAAGGGCCCGCCGGTCGAGATGCGACTGATCACCGAGCACGTCGCGGCGCTGTTCGAGCCGGACGAGGCCGACCTGCGGGTGGACCCCCACCTCGCCGCCCGACTGCTGCTCGGACTCGTGTTCACCAACCGGATGCAGGGCGAGGGCTTCGGCGAGTCGGCGGCCGACGTCGACGGGCTCGTCGAGGTGTTCCTGCACGGTGTGCTGAGGGGAGAGGACCGATGACCGACCTCATGATCGAGGCGACCGACGTGCACAAGGCGTTCGGCGCGCAGAAGGCCCTGGACGGCGTGGGCGTCGCCGTGCCGCGGGGCACCGTGCTGGGCCTGCTCGGCCACAACGGCGCCGGCAAGACCACGCTCGTCAACGTGCTCACCACGATGCTGCCGCCCGACCGCGGGCAGGCCTCGGTCGCGGGCTTCGACGTCGTGGCCCAGGCGCACCAGGTGCGCAGCCGGATCGGCCTCACCGGCCAGTTCGCGGCCGTGGACGAGGGCCTGTCCGGCCACGACAACCTCGTGCTCATCGCCCGGCTGCTCGGCGCGAGCCCGAAGGAGGCCAGGGCCAGGGCGACCGAGCTGCTGGACGTGTTCGGTCTCGGCGACGCGGCCAGGCGCGCCTCGCGGACCTACTCGGGCGGCATGCGCCGCCGGCTCGACCTCGCCGCGAGCCTGGTCGGCCACCCCGAGGTGATCTTCCTGGACGAGCCGACCACCGGCCTGGACCCGGCGAGCAGGCTCGGCCTGTGGGAGATCGTGGAGAACCTGGTCGCCGACGGCACCACGGTCCTGCTCACCACCCAGTACCTGGACGAGGCCGACCGGCTGGCCGACTCGATCACCGTGCTGTCCGCGGGACGCGTCGTCGCCTCGGGCACCAGCGCGGAGCTCAAGGCCCAGGTCGGCAGGCGCACCGTCACGGTGACGCTGGGCCGCGCGGACGACGTGCCCGCGGCCTCGCTCGCGCTGGAACGCGCCGGTCTGCACCCGGTCGCCGCGGGCGTCGCGCTCACCGCGCCGGTGACCTCCTCGCGCGAACTGGCCGTCGTGGTCCGCGCGCTGGACGAGGTGGGTCTGGAGGCGGCCGAGCTGGCGCTGGCCGAACCCACGCTGGACGACGTCTACCTCACCCTCTCCCGGCACGCGGCCTGAAGGGACCACCGACATGACCACCGGCGTGACCACCTTGACCACCGCGCCCCGCTGGCGCGGCACCGACTTCGCGACCCAGGTCGCGGTGCTGACCGGCAGATCGCTGCGGAGCCTGGTCGGCGACCCCCGGATGATCTTCCTGAGCCTGCTGCAACCGCTGGTGATGCTGACCCTGTTCAGCCAGATCTTCGCGAGCATGGCGAACACGCCCGGCTTCCCGAGCGGCGTCCGGTACATCGACTACCTGATGCCCGCGATCCTGGTGAACACCGCGATGCAGTCCGCGCTCCAGGCGGGCATCGGCCTGATCACCGACATGAAGAACGGCGTGCTGGCCCGGTTCCGCTCGCTGCCGATCCGGCTCGGCTCGGTGCTCGTCGCGCGCAGCCTGTCCGACCTCGTCCGCACCACCGCGCAACTGGTGCTGATGCTGCTGTTCGCGGTCACGATCTTCGGCTTCGCGCCGGCGGGCGGGGTCCTCGGCACGCTCGCCGCGCTGGCGCTGGCACTGGTCGTCGGCTGGGGTCTCGGCTGGATCTTCCTGGCCATCGCGGCGTGGCTGCGCAACGCGGAGATGATGCAGACGGTCGGCTTCCTGGCCATGTTCCCGCTGATGTTCGCCTCCAGCGCCTACGTGCCGGTGGCGGGTCTGCCGGCGTGGCTGCGCGCGGTCGCCGAGGTCAACCCGCTGACCTACGCGGTGAACGCGGCCCGGTCGCTGGCACTGGCCCAGCCGGTCACCGGCGTGGTCGGCGCGCTGGTCGCCAGCGCCGCGCTGGCCGCAGTCGGCGGCGCACTGGCCATCCGCGGCTTCCGCCGCCCGCTCTCCTAGCCCTCGCCCGACATCTTCTTCAGCATGGCGTTGTACGCGGCCAGGTCCGCGTCGCCGTCCGCCTCCGCCCGCCGGTCCGACCGGCGGGCGTCGCGGTCGTCCTGCCGGGCCCACTGCACGAGCAGCGCCACCATCACCACCAGCAGCGGCACCTCGCCCGCCGCCCACGCGATGCCGCCGCCCAGCCGCTGCTCCTCCAGCCGCGAGGACACCCACGGCAGCGCGAGCGAGCGGTAGAAGTTCTCGCCGATCACGGTCTGCGAGCTCATCAGGGCGATGCCGAAGAACGCGTGGAACGGGATCGAGGCGAACAGCAGCCCGAGCCTGCCCAGCGGCGGCAACCGGTTCGGCGCGGGGTCGATCCCGATCACCGGCCAGTAGAAGGCGTACCCGACGAGCAGGAAGTGCGCGTTCATCGCCAGGTGCGCCCAGTGCAGGTCCAGCGCCCAGTCGAACAGGCCCGAGAAGTACAGCCCGTAGAACGAGCCGACGAACAGCACCAGCGCCACCACGGGGTTCGTCAGCACCCGCGCCACCGGCGAGTGCACGAACGCCAGCAGCCACTCGCGCGGTCCGGACGGGTTGTCCTTGCCCGCGACGGGGAGCGCGCGCAGCGCCAGCGTCACCGGACCGCCCAGCACCAGCAGGATCGGCGCGAGCATGGACAGCAGCATGTGCGCTTCCATGTGCACGGAGAACATCGCGGGCGCGTACCGGCCGATGCCCGAGGACGTGGCCACCAGCACCACGAGGCACCCGGCGAGCCACGCGATCGTGCGACCCACCGGCCACGCGTCACCGCGCTTGCGCAACCGCCGCACGCCCAGCAGGTACACCAGGGCCAGCGCGAGCGCGGCGGTGCCGAAGACCAGGTCGAACCGCCAGTCGAACAGCAGCCGGGACAACGTGGGCGCGCCGGCCAGGTCGTAGCCGATGCGCAACTCCACCGTGCTCGGCAGCACGCGCCCCTCGGCCGGCGGTGGGGTGCGCGCCAACGCGGCCGCGACGCCGATGGTGAGGAACATGACCAGCACCTCGACGCCCGCGAGCTTCAGCAGCGCGCGCTTGGAGCCCTGTTCGACCACACCGCGCACGCCCTTGCGGCGCTGGAAGTAGCCGAACACGCCCAGCACCAGCAGGGCCGCCGTCTTGGCCAGCACGAGCAGGCCGTAGTCGCTGGTGAACAACTGGTCCAGGGGCAGTCGCACGTAGGCGTTGACCACGCCGGACACCGCCATCACGACCCAGCAGCCCAGCGCCAGCGCGGAGAACCGGGACGCGGCGAGCCCGAGGTGCGCGCCGCCCCGCCTGCCGTGCGCGAGCAGCGCGATCAGCCCGCCCACCCACAGCGCCGCCGCGACCAGGTGGAACAGCAGGCTGTTGGTCGCCACGTCGTGCGAGCCGCCGCCCGAGGAGTGCCCGGTCACCGCGACCGGCACCAGGGCGAACACCGACAGCAGGAACAGCGCGGTGGTCCACCCCCAGGACAGCACCAGCCGGCAGCCCAGCGCCAGCAGCGCCACGACCACCGCCGTCACCATCCAGGCCTTGGCCTGCTCGACCAGTCCGGCGACCTGGAACAGCACCGACGGGTCCAGCAGCCGCCCCACCGGCTGGTCGAGCGCGTCGGCGACCGTGAACGGCACCTCCAGGACCGCGCCCAGCGTCCACACGAGCGCGCCACCGGCGGCCGTGCGCAGCGCCGCGTAGCCGTCGGCGGCGAGTCTGCCGCCGGGCTGGGGCGGGGTGAGGAACGCGGCCATCAGCAGTGACCCGATGGTCACCACCGCGGCCGACTCGGTCAGCACCCGCACCACGATGAGCCCGGAGCCGCCGGCCCCGGTCAGGGCCAGCAGGCCCGCCGCGAGCAGGGCCGCGATCGTCGTGCCGACGACCAGCAGCGGGACCAGTCCGGTGCGCTGGGTGCGGGTGGGCGCTTCGATGGACACCGCCCGAGCCTATGCGGAGGGGTGTTGGCGTCACCAACCGCTGTTCGCACGCACTACCGTTGCGCCCCGTGTCCCGCATTCGCACGTGGCTGGCGGTGGCCTCGACCGCGGCCGTCCTCTCGGGTTGCGCCTACTCCGTCAACGGCACCGCGCTGCCGGAGGCGGGTCCCCTGCCGACCGTCGCGCCGGTGACCTCCTCCAGCGCGGACCCGGGCGCCGCGCCCAGGATCGCGAAGCAGCGCACGGTCGCGGGCGTCGACCCGTGCGGGCTGCTCACCGCCGACGACCTCAAGCCGATCGGGAAGCTGCGCAAGGAGCCGGCGCGCAAGGACGACGTGATCCAGGAGTCGTGCCAGTACGTGCTGGACGACGGCACGTCCTCGGGCCGCAGCGTGGTGACCGCGCTCTACCAGCAGTACGAGCAGGTCCGGGCCCGCCAGACCAAGGGCCGCGAAGAGGTCGTCGACGGGCACTCGGCGTGGCTGTTCTGCGACCTGAGCGGCAACGAGCAGGCGTGCACGGCGACCGTGGCGGTGAACAAGAACCGGAGCGTGCTGGTCGCGATGACCCAGCAGGGCGGTGTCGCCGACCAGGTGCTGGCGTCGATGCAGCCGCTGGTCAAAGCCGCGCTGGCGCGGATGCCTCTCGCGTGAGCTCTCGTCGCCTGGCCCGCGCGGTGAAGTAGACCGCAGGCACGATCAGCGCCGTGACGACGGCCACGAAACCCATGGACGCGGTGAGCGAGCTGGCGTGCGCGAGGCCGCCGACGATCGGCGGCCCGGCCAGGAAGCCGGTGTAGGCGACGGTCGTCACGAGGCCGATCTCGCGTTCGCCGCCGGTGCCGTCGGCACGCCTGCCCGCGTCGCCCGCCAGGTCCATGATCACCGGGAAGCCGAACGCCAGACCGAGGCCCGCGAGCCCGAACCCGGCGTAGCCGACCGCCGCCGAGGGCACCAGCACGGCCAGCGCGAGCCCGCCCGCGGCCAGCACCGCGCCCGCGCCGAGCAGCCGGTACGGGCCGAGCTTGCGCTGCACGGGCTCGCCGAGCAGCCGGGCGGCGGCCATCGCGATCGAGAAGCCCGCGTACGCGCCGGCCGCCGCGGCGTCGCTCATGCCGCGTTCGCGGACGAAGAACAGCGCGGACCAGTCGGCCGACGCGCCCTCCGCGATGGCCGAGCACAGCGCGACGCCGGCGAGCAGCCACAGCACGGGACGGCGCAGCACCGGGCGGTGGACCTGGTCGCGGACGGGGGTGTCGGGTCGACCGCCGGGCACGGACCGGGCGATCGCGACCACCGCGAGCAAACCGATCACGCCGGCCACCAGGAAGTGCCGCAACGGGGTCCAGCCGGCCGACGCGGCGACCGCGGCGCCCACCGAGCCGATCAGCCCGCCGACGCTGAAACCCGCGTGGAACTGGGACATCAGCGGTCGGTCGAGGCTGCGGATCACGGTCACCGCGGCGATGTTCATCGAGACGTCCAGCGCGGCGATGCTCGCGCCGAGGCCGAACAGCGTCACGCCGAGGGCGAGCGGGGTGCCGGTGAGCGCGAGCGCGGGCAGCACCACGACGCTGAGCGCGCTGCTGGCGAGGATGACGTTGCGCGCGCCGAACGCCGCGCACGCCCGTGCCGCGAACGGGGCCGTGACGGCCAGGCCGAGGCTGGAGCCGAGCAGGGCCAGGCCGAGCACGCCCTCGGAGGCGCCGACCTGCGCGGCCAGTGCCGGCACCCGCGACGCCCACGTGCCGAAAACCGCCCCGTTGAACAGGAACACCACGAAGACGGCGAAGCGGGCGGTCGGCATGCGGTCGAGTGTCGCTGAAGCGCTTCAGAACGTCCAGGGGCGTTCGTGGTTAACCTGCTCACGTGGACCGTCCCCGCAAGCCCACCCTCGACACCGTGGCCGCCGCGGTCGGGGTGTCGCGCGCGACGGTCTCCAACGCCTACAACCGGCCGGACCAGCTGTCGTCGGCGCTGCGCGAACGCGTCCTGGCCGCCGCCGCGACCCTGGGGTACGCCGGGCCCGACCCGGTCGCCCGGTCGCTCGCCACCCGGCACAGCGCGGCGGTCGGCTTCCTGCTCGGCCAGCAGCTCTCGGCGTCGTTCTCCGACCCGGCGCTGTCGATCGTGCTCGACGGGCTCGCGTCCACCGTCGACGGCCACGACCACTGCCTGGTGCTGATGCCCGGCGGCGACCGGGGCGGTCCCCGGCCGGAGACCGTGGCACGGGCGCAGGCGGACGTCGTGGTCGCGTACTCGCTGCCCGACGACGCCCCGGCGCTGGAGGCGGTGCGGGCGCGCGGGCTGCCGATGGTGGTGGTCGACCAGCCCGTGCTGCCGGGCACGGCGCGCGTGGAGGTGGACGACGCGGGCGGCGCCCGGTTGGCCGCCGAGCACCTGCTGGGGCTGGGCCACACCCGGTTCGGCGTCCTGACGTTCCCGCTGCGCCCCGACGGCCACACCGGGCTGGTGTCGGCGGCCCGCCTGGCCGGGGGCACCTTCCGGGTGACCCGCGATCGGCTGACGGGCTACCTGTCCGCGATCGGCGACGCGCCCGTGTGGGAGTGCTCCGGCAGCCGCCGCGAACTGGCCCGCACCGGCGCCCGCGAGCTGCTCGGCCGGTCGCCCCGGCCGACCGCGCTGCTGTGCGCGTCCGACGAACTGGCCTTCGGGGCGTTGCAGGCGGTCCGCGACCTCGGCCTGACCGTGCCGCGCGACGTGTCGGTGATCGGTTTCGACGACGTGCCGGCCGCCGAGCACGCCGATCCGCCGTTGACTACCGTCCGTCAACCTTTGACCGACAAGGGCCGGCGAGCGGGTGAACTCGCCCTCCGTTTGCTCGACGGAGGCAGACCCGGCGACCCGATCCGGGTGGCCGTAAACCTGGTTGAACGCGGTTCAACCGCCCTTCAAGAGTGATTCAGGTCACTTTTCGGCCCTCTTGATCCCCGATCGGGCGCCCGGACGGAAACGGTCCGCGTCTCTCGGACGATGTGTCCGATGGGGCGGCTACGCTGCTACGGCGCGTGGTCACCGCCCCTCCAGCCTCCGTAGCTCAGTGGAGAGAGCGAGGGACTTCTAATCCCGAGGTCGCAGGTTCGAATCCTGCCGGGGGCGCTGGGTCTGACCAGGTAGAACTCGTCAGGCGGAGATCGACAGCTCGGGCACGTGGCACGTGCCGTGGCAGGTGCCCGAGCCCTTCCCGGTGCCACGACACCCCCGTCCGTTGCTCCGGACGGGCGAGCCGGCCGCGGTATCGAACGGCTCAAGATTCCCCCCGCGTCCACCCCGGCCCGGCCATGATCACCGGAAGTGATCTTCCACTACCGGACGTGATACCCGCTGGCCTCGGCTCTCCACCCGCCACGAGCACGACCCACCCCGGCGGCTCTACCAGGTGGACGAGAAGCCACCACCCCCGGGCGGATCGTTTGGTCACCCGTTCGCCGCAGCGACCACCCTCACCGCGGGCGCTTCACGGATGTGAGGATTCCGTGCGTGACGCCGCCGGGACCCCCGGTCGGACCGGAACGGGGGGCGGTCGGGTGACCAGGGCTCGGCTGCTCGACCACCCCGAGTTCGTGCGCTTCTGGGCGGCCGACTCGGTGTCGCTGGTCGGCACCTACGTGACCACGTTGGCCCTCCAGGTGCTGGCCGTGACGCAGCTGCGGGCTTCCGCCACCGAGTTGGGCGTGCTCGGCGCCGCCCGGTGGCTGCCGTACCTGCTGTTCGGGCTGGTCGTCGGCGTGCTGGTGGACCGGCACCGGCGGCGGCCCGTGCTGGTCGGCGCGGATCTCGCCCGGGCCGTGCTGCTCGGGCTGATCCCGCTGTCGGCCGCCGTCGGACTGCTCGGCATGCCGGTGCTGATCGTCCTGGTGGCGGCCTACGGTGCCCTGTCGCTGGTCCACGACGCCGCGCACCAGTCGTTCCTGCCGAGCCTCGTGCCCACCGCGGTGCTCACCGAGGCCAACGCGCGACTGGAGCAGACCCGGTCGGTGGCCCAGACCGCGGGCCCGCTGATCGCCGGCTGGCTGGTCGCCGCGGTCGGCGCGCCGGTGGCGATCCTGGTCGACGCGGTCTCCTACCTGATCTCCGGCCGGGTGCTCGCCGGGCTGCGCACCCCCGAGCGGACCGGGCGGGCACCGTCCCGGCACCTGCGTCGCGAACTGGTCGAAGGACTTTCCTGGGTGTACCGGCACCGGGTGCTGGCGCCGCTGGCGATCACCTCGCACGCGTGGTTCCTGTGCACCGGCATGGTCGGCACCGTCTCCACCTACTTCGTGCTCGACGGGTTGGGCTTCGACGCGGTGGCGCTCGGCGCGACCTACGCGCTGGGCGGGGTCGGCGGGGTGCTCGGCGCCTCGCTCGCCCTGCCCGCCACCCGCCGGTTCGGCGCCGGCCCGATCATGGTCGTCGGCCGGTGGCTCACCCCCGCGGCCTACGCGCTGATCCCGTCGGCCACCTCCGGCGCGGTCGGCCTGGTCCTGCTGTGCGGCGCCCAGTTCCTCTTCGGCTTCTCCATCGGCCTCGACGGGCCCGCCGAGATGGGCTACCGGCAGGCGGTCACGCCGGATCGCTTGCAGGGCAGGATGAACGCGACGATGCGGTCGCTGAACCGGGGCATGATCGTGATCGGCGCGCCGCTGGGCGGTGTGCTGGCCGACGCCCTGGGCAGCCGGGCGGCGCTGTGGATCGCGGTCGGGGGTCTGGTGTGCCAGGCGGTCGCGATCACCTGCTCCCCGCTGCGGCACGCCCGGATCCCCGACGCCCCGGCCTGACCGGACCGGTCACACCGGCAGCGTCGACGCGGGCGTCAGCCGCGGCACCGGCGGCAGCGGCACGGGTGTCGCCGGGGTGCGGAACGCCTCGATCACGAGGGCGGCGAACCGCCGGGAGGCCGCGACCCGCGCGGCCGGTGTGCCCGCCCGGATCCCGCTGTTGGCCATGATCATGAGCACCAGGTCGTCCACGACGACGTCGGGGCGCAGGTGACCGGTGGCCTTGGCGCGGCGGACCAGTTCGGCGACGGCGGTCAACGAGGAGGCGCGCAGCCCGGCGAAGTCCACCGCGTCCGGGAAGGCCGACCGGACGGCGGAGGTGAAGCCGCCGTCACGGGCCCACGACTCGAAAAGCCCGGCGACCACGTGGCGGAAACCGCGCCAGGCGTCCGGGTCGGCGAGCCCTTCGTCCACGATGGACCGGCACTCGCGCACCCGGTCCGCGAACGCCTCGGCGACCAGCGCCCGCTTGGTCGGGAAGTGGCGGTGGACGGTGGCCTGACCGACCTCCGCACGCCGGGCGACCTCGCGGATCGGCGCGTCCAGGCCGTCGGCGAGGAACACCGCGCGTGCCGCCTCGAGGATGCGCTCGCGGTTGTCCCGTGCGTCGGAACGCAGGTTGTGAGGCAGCCGACCGGTCACCACTCCCACTTTAGCCGGCCGGCCGACGGCGCTCGCTACGGTCCGAAGTCCCAGGTCCGGCACGGAATTCGGAGGCGGCGGTGCGCGCAGTCACGATCGGTGGGTTCGGCCCTCCCGAGGGCCTCGTGGTGGTCGACCTGCCCGACCCGACCCCGGCCGCGGGCCAGGTGGTGATCACCACCGAGGCGATCGGCGTCGGTGGTGTCGACGCCCTGATCCGCCGCGGTTCCCTGGCCGCGCACGGATTCGCCGTCGGACATGTCCCGGGCACCGAGGTCGCGGGCACGGTGACCGCGATCGGCACCGGCGTCGACCCCGCGTGGGCCGGCCGCCGGGTGTGGGCGCCCACCGGCACCGGCGGCGGCTACGCCGAACAGGCCCTCGTGCCGGCCGAGGTGCTCGTCCCCCTCCCGCCCGGCCTGTCCCCCGTCGACGCGGTGACCCTGGGCGGCTCCGGAGCGGTGGCCCACTTCGCGTTGCTGCGGGCCGGACTGTCACCCGGCGAGTCGGTGCTGGTGCGCGGCGCGGCGGGCGGCATCGGGGTCGTGGCCGTCCAACTCGCCGCCCGTGCCGGCGCCGTCATCTCGGTCACCACCTCGTCGGCCGACCGCGGCGACCGCCTGCGCGCGCTGGGCGCGACCCACATCCTGGACCGCGCGGGCCGGGGCGCGCCCGGGAGCCACGACGTCGTCCTGGACGTGGTCGCCGGCGCGGACCTGCCGACGTTCCTCGACGCGCTCGCCCCGAACGGCCGGATGGTCGTCGTCGGCGTGATGGCGGGCCCGCCACCGGCGGACTTCGGCGCCCGGCTGCTCGCGTCCTTCCGGAAGTCCCTGTCGTTCGCCACCTTCAGCACCGACACCGTGCCCACCCCGGACCGCCGCGCCGCGACCGCCGCCCTGTTCACCGCCGCCCGTCGCGGCGAGGTGATCGCGGTCGTGCACGAGGTCCTCCCCCTGGGCCAGGCCGTCCTGGCCCACCGCGCACTGGACTCCGGCGCGGTGTTCGGCAGGATCGCGCTCGTCCCGCAGTGGCGGTAGGCGGCACGGCGTCCGGCCGCGGTCCTCAGGCCGCGTTGACCGTCACCGCGGCCTGGTAGGGGCGCACCACGCTCTCGATGAAGCCGTCCAGCGCGCGCTCGATCCAGTCGTG
Organism: Actinosynnema sp. NPDC020468; assembly: GCF_040642015.1. Lineage (NCBI taxonomy): Bacteria > Bacillati > Actinomycetota > Actinomycetes > Pseudonocardiales > Pseudonocardiaceae > Actinosynnema > Actinosynnema sp. NPDC020468. The sequence continues at coordinate 239,392 of NZ_JBFAEO010000001.1, read as the reverse complement.
CCCGGTGTCGTTGTCCAGGTGGTGGACCCGATCCCGCAGCGCGGGCATGGTCTTCAACGCGGTCAACCCGTCCACGGCGTAGAGCGACCTGGCCGCCGTGCTCGGCAGTTCGTGGTCGTCCGACGGGCTGATCACGATGTCCCCGCCGACGATCGACAACTTCGGCGGCTGCTTGCGGTGGTCGAGCCGGGCCGCCCGCGTCTCGTCGGACGCGGTCACGTGGATGATCTGGGCCACCGACAGCACCTCGTCGCCGAACACCTCCAGGGCGGCGGCGAGGTCGGCCCGCGCGAACTCCACCAGCGTGATGCGGGTGCGGTCGCGGCTCTGCCAGACCCGCAGCGACAGGGCCTGGAGCGCGGGCTCCAGGTCGCGCTCGTCGCGGACGTTGAACGCGCCGCCCGCGTGGGCGGTGAACCCCTCGCCGCGGGTGCCGCCTAGGGCGATCAGCCGGTGCACGTGGTCGTGGTAGGCGTACAGGTAGTCGGTCAGCTCGTCCACCTGGAACCGTTGCGCGCGCAGCTTCTCGGCGAGCAGACGGCGCACCATGGACTTGCCCGCGCCGGGCAGGCCGGTGACGAACACGACCGGCGCCGAGTGCCGGAACGCGACGTGCCGCGTGAGGGCGGCGGTCGCCTTCTCGTCCAGCCCGTACTTGACGCGCACGTCGTCGATCCGGGCGACCGCGGCCACGACGCCGTCACCGGGCCGCAGCGCCTGCTCCGCCAGCACCGCCTCGAGCGGCACGGAGTTCTGCCAGGCCACGTCGAAGTGGCTCTGGAAGACCTGGGTCTCGGACTGGCCGTCCAACTGGAGCGGGTGGTCCCGCTTGCCGTCGCGGCGGTTGACGACCACGCTCGGCTTCGAGCCGCGGTAGATGTGGAACGACATCCCGTCGGTGTTGAGCGACCGCCCCACCCGGACCTCGACACCGCGGCTCAGCAGTTCCGCGCCGGCGGTCAGGCAACCCTCGTCCTCCCGGGTGATCAGCCGGACGTCGCCGATGGCCTCCCAGGACTCCTGGATGCGGGCCAGCTGCGGGTTGTCGCGCGCGGGGGCCAGCCACGGCACCACGGCGCGCAGCTGCTTCACCTCCGGGGCGCTGGACGCCTGGTGGATGGCCTTGAGGTAGTTGTGGCGGTTGACCTTCTGCTTGGCGGCGTTCGGAATGCGCCTGCGCGCGCGTAAGCCCTTGACCATTCCGATGATCAACGCCACCACCAGGCCGCTGACGACCGGAGTCAGGAGTTGCGACCAGTGCATCGCTCCAACCCTTCACCCGTGACCTCCGGTGGAGCAGAGCGCCGGCACCGTGGCCGAGTACTACCCCGGCCGGCCGAACGCAAAACGGTCGTTGCCGGGCCGTGACGGTCCGCGCGACCGGTTCGGCCTCGGGCGGTGGTGACCCGTCGGGGCGAAACACTTCGCGCCGGCCGAGCGATGCCGACACGTGCAGGCAACCGAACCCGGGGATCCACGCGCGAGTCCCGAGGCGTCGCCGGTCCGGTACACCGTGCTGTCCACGCGGACGATCGCGTTGTGGGCGGCGCTGATCCCGGGCGTCGGCGCGGGTGTGGCGCTGTGGTTGCTGTTCGGCCTTCCGGGCCCCGACGCCGAAACGACCCGATTACGACTGGACTCCATCCGCACCGCGGGGACGCTCGTGGTCGGGACGGGCGGCGCGGCGGCCCTGCTGCTGGCCGCACGGCGCCAGCGCGGAGCCGAGATCGACCTGACGCTCAAGGAGCTGGCGAATCGGACCACCGACCACGACGCGTCGGAACGCCGGGTCACGGAGTCGTACTCGAGGGCCGCCGAACAGCTGGGGTCCGAGAAGGCGCCGGTGCGACTGGCGGGCCTGTACGCGCTCGAACGCCTGGCGCAGGGGAACCCGGCCCAGCGGCAGACCATCGTCAACGTCGTGTGCGCCTACCTGCGCATGCCGTACGAGCCGCCCGAAACGCCGCCGGATGCCCGTGCCGGCACCAAGGCGGCGGTCCGCCACCAGGAAAGGCGGCAGGAACGGGAGGTCCGCTCGACCGCCCAACGCGTCCTCCGCGACCACCTCCGCCGGGATGCCGACCCCATCGCGGACCTCCATTGGCCGGACATCGACGTCGACCTGGCCGGCGCCACCCTGGTGGACTTCGACTTCGACCACTGCAAGGTCCGGACGGCCCGGTTCACGGGAGCGAGGTTCGTCGGCGGCTCGTGGTTCCGGTGGACCGGCTTTTCCGGCGTGGTCGACTTCCGATCCGCCCATTTCTCGGGTGTCGCCGTCTTCGACGGTGCGCTCTTCCGGCACTGGCCCTTCCTGAAAGGCGCGACCTTCGCGCACGGCCTGCCGCGCGACCTGGACGAACTGGTGGTCGACCACCGACCCGAACCGCCGGCGACGGCCAGACCCCGACCGTACGCGACCGCATCGGCCCGGGAGTTGCAGGACAAGCTCGACCGACTCCGCCGGCACGCCGGGTTGACCATGGGTGACGTCGCCACGCGGTCCGAGCACCCGCCGAGCACCTATTTCCGGGCGAACCTGACGCTGACCCGCGAGACCGTGGTGGAAATCCTGCACCACGCCGTCCTCGAGGTGCGGCCGGAGCAGCTGATCCGCTTCCTGGAGGTGTGCGGATGCCCGGCCGACGACCGGTCGCTGTGGCTGGTCGCCTGGGGCCGCCTGGTCTTCGCCCACGAGCACGGCGAGGACCCCTCGGACGCCGACCTGCTGTCCCCCGCCGGCCGTGCCGCCGAGATCGAGTTCGAGGCGTCCAGGGAACGCTTCCGCTCGCTGCTCGCCGGGCGCGGTGGACCTCGGAGGAGCCGATGAGCCGGTCCCGGTCGAGCAGGACGATCACCTGTCCGGCCTGCTTGAGCAGCATAAGGTGGCGCGACACGACCCTGCACGGTCTCGACGAGGACCACTACTGGTGGACTCCGGTCGACGATCCGCGACCGGGCGAATCACCGGCCCGGTTCCGCGCCAGGCATCCGTTCCTGAAGAGGAAGTGCACCGACCCTCAGGCCGTGGGCGCGCACTACCTGCCGGACCGGTACGGCGACTTCGGGGACCCCATCGTCATCGGGGTGGTGGGGGGTGCCACGGTCGGCAAGACCGTGTACGTCACAGCCCTGGTCCACAGCCTGCTGAACTCGGCGAACCTCCTGGCCGACGCGGGGTTGACCGTTCTCCCCCTGGACCCGTTGATGCATCGGTCGTTCCTCGACCTCAACATATCGCCACTGTTCCACGACGGGGTCGACCTGGCCGGAACCGCCACCCAGACAACCATCCCGGAAATGACCTACGCCGTCCACATCGTCAACAACACCACTGGTCGGCAGTACGCACTCTGCTTCTACGACGTCGCCGGAGAGGAACTGTCGCGGACCGGATTCCCAGGAGGATCGAGGTATCTGCACGCCGCCTCCGGCCTCATCTTCCTGGTCGACCCCGGTAAAGCCGTCCCACGCGCGGCGAAATGGCCGAGAGGTCACCACCACCACTCGGTCGACGGGAGCGGAAGACCTCTCGCACCCATCTTCGACCCCACGTTCGACGCGATCTGCCACGGCCTGTCCGCGGTTCCGGACCGGCCGGTGATCCCGGCCGCCATCGTCGTCACGAAATCGGACCTCCTCCAGCACCACAACCGGCACGTGGCCGACTGGATCTTCCGGGACGACGACGCGGACAGCACGTCCGTGCCCCAGGAGAGCGCCGACGTGCACGCGTTCCTGGAAACCAACGGCGCGGAGGACTACCTGCGCCCGGTCCACCACTTCCGGCCGATCTCGCTGCACTTCGCGTCGGCGACCGGGGTACGGGCGGTGGATCGGAGGTTCCCCGTCGACCGGCTTCGCCCCCGGAGGGTCCTCCGACCCTTCCTCACGATTCTTCGCGCCCGGGGGGTGCTGTAGCCCTCCCGACGGCCGGACCGCCGGGAATCGGTCGCCCCGCGGCGGCATTAGTGCGGACGGCGGCGCGAGCCGGGCTGGGATGCTCGGTGGACCGCCGACTCCGGGGAGCACACCCTTGGCCGACGTCAGAGCCGCGACCACCGCGGACGAGGCGAGCGTGGAAGCGTTGCTGCGTCGATGCCTGCCGGACGCCGGGCCGGCGGAGGCGACGGCGGTCGCCGTGCAGGACGGTGTCGTCGTCGGTGTGGTGTGCGCCGAGACGCCGCTGTCGGGGCACCTGGTGGTCACCGTGCTGGCCGTGCACCCCGACGCGCGTCGCCGGGGTGTCGCGTCGTCGTTGGTCGGCTTCCTGCTCGCCGAACGCGCGCACCACCACCGGTTGGCGTCGCTGACCACGACCTCCGAGGACCACGCGGTGCTCCGGCTCGCGTTCCGGCACGGGTTCGTGGTGTTCGCCGCCGAGCCCCGGCGCGGGGGCGATCCCGTGCTGCGGCTGCACCTGCAACGACACGCGCGCCGACGGTTCCACCTGCGGTCCGGCGAGGGGCTGCTGGTGCGCGCCGACTCGACCGATCACCTCTCCGCGCTGCTCGGCTCGGGCGACTGGGTGCTCACCGGCCTGACCTCGGGCGTACCGCGGTTCGAGGTGTGCCGGATCGACCGGGACGACATGGCGACCCTGCGGTCGGACGAGAACTCGGGCTCGGTCACGTTCGCGGGCAACATGCTGGCCGCCATCACGTTCATCCTCGGCATCCTGTTCGCCTCGCCGCAGTTCCCGAACGACGTGCGCATCCTGCTCATCACCGCGGCGTTCTCCACGCTCCTGTCACTGGTGATCTACGCCAACGCGACCGGCGACCTGGCCCGGCTCCGCGCCGACGAGTTCGCCGACCACGCCCGGGTCGGCAACGTGCTGTCCGAGTACGGCGGCGTGCTGCCGTTCCTGATCTCGCTGCCGGTCGCCTTCGCGCAGGTGGCCCACTCGTTCCCGGCCGCGCTGATCACCGGCGCGGCGAGTTCGGCCGCGCTGCTGGGCTACATGCGATCCCGGTTCTCGATCGCGTCCCGGTACCCGACGAGCGTCACCACCGCCGTGCTACAGGCCCTGATCTGCGCCGACCCGCTGCTCGGGGTGGTCATCACGCAGTACTTCGAGATCGCCTGGCCGTGGACCGCCTCGACGGTGGCGATGCTGGCCGCGTTGGCGCTCATCCACCTGCGCGGCCACTCGGAGGAGGCGTCCCCCGTCCGGCGGTGACCGCGCGCAGCGCCACCTGGTCCCGCACCCAGGCCACGTTCCGCGTCCACGTGCGGGAGAAGCCCGGTGACTCCTCGAACCCCTCCCACAGCGGCCACAGCGCCGGGTGGACCGTCGCGCCCGGCATCCACAGGCGCACCAACAGGGTCAGCGCGGGACGGAGCAGCCCGATCGGGTCGACGCCCGCGGCCAGGTCGCGCTCCACCCGCTCGACCACGTTGTCCAGCGCCGTGTAGAGCCAGTCGTGCAGCGCCAGGTCCTCGCAGAACCGGAGCGCCTCGCCGACCAGCTCGGGCGGCACGACCAGGTCCGCGGTGCGCCGCATGTCGCTGTCGACGTGCAGGTGCGCGGTCGGGCACGCCTGCCGCCCCACCGTCACGCTCCACCTCAGCCTGGTCGGCCAGGTGCGCAGCGCGGTGCGCCGGTCCAGCTGCGGCCGTCCCTGCACGAGGGTGAGCACGCGCTGGCTGAACGAACCCAGGTCGAGCGACTCGCGCGGCGATTCCGACCGCTGACCGCCGCGCACCACGTCCGCGGGCTCCGCGGCGCCGAGCACGTCGACCTCGCCGCGCCGGTGCGCGTAGTGCGACCAGGACCGGCGCTCGCGGTCGGTCACCCAGCGCAGCGCGGTCCGCGCCGAGGACTGCACCACGACGCCACCCACCACGACCGCGCGGGTCGCGACCGTGCCGATCGCGCGCGCCCGCCGGGGCGGCTCGGTGGCGAGCGCGCAGTCCACACCGGACACCAGGTCCGGCGACGTGGTGCGGGCGACCGGCCGGTCGACCGACGAGGTCCGCGATCCCGGCCGCAGCGCCAGCAGGTCCGCGACCGCCTGGCGGGGCAGCGGACCCGAGTTGTGCAGCAGCCCGGTGCGCACCTCGCCGAGGATCACCACGGCGTGCCGTCCACGAACACCCTGGTGTGCCGGTCGCGGAGGCGGTCGGGCAGCGCAACGCCCTCCGCACGCGCGCGCTCCACCACGAGCCCGGCCACCTCCTCCTCCGGCACGAGGTGGTCGAGGATCACGTCCACCGCGTGCTCGACGCCCACCCGGGAGGCGGGCAGGATCGACGCGGTGCGGTAGGCGGTGTACGGACTCGCGTCCGCGCGCAGCCGGACCACGGCGGGCAGGTCCTCCCACCGGGCGGGCCAGGTGTCGGGCCACGCGCGCGGTACGGCGACCGGGTCGCCCTCGTGCCGCAGCACGCCGAGCCGCGTCAGTTGCGCGACCGCCGCCAGGAACGCGGCGGACCACCGGCGCGACGACGGGTCGTCGCGCCACAACTCGACGTCGAGGAACACCGAGTGGCCGCGCCTGCCGAACTCGACCGGCGGCGACCAGCGGTGCGCGGGTGTCATGGCCTGGCCCGCGCGGTCGGGTGTCGAGCGCTCGCCGTTGCACAGCCAGCCCGTGTCGTGGGTCGGGGGGCGGGAGCCGTTGGTGCCGACGGGCGGTTCGGGCACCAGCATCGCGGCGACCACCTCGGCCAGCGGAACGCCGTCCGCCTCGTGGCAACCGGCTTCGCGGGTCAGGTAGTCGATCCGCACGTCGAACTCGCCGGCCGCGCTCAGCAGCCGGTCCAGCACCTCCTGGGGTCGGCTGTCCGGGCAGTGGTAGTCGTCGATCAGGAAGCACGTGCTCAGCCGCGGCCGCAGATCCGGCCGTTCGGCGGCCAACGAGGCGCGCACCGCGTCCGACCACGGCGCGACCCGGCGGAACAACGCGCGCGCCGCGCCCTCGTCGGCCAGGATCTCGGCCACGCCCAGGCGGCCGACCTCGACCGAGAGGTGGGCCAGCGGCACCTGGGCGACCCGCCGCTCGGCGACGCGCTCGGAGTAGCCGGACGCACTCACACGAGCTCCCACATCGCGGGGTCCACCAGCCGGTCCGCCAGCTCGCGGAACGCGACCACGGTGCCCTCGGACGCGATGCCGGCCGCGACGTCGGACTCCGCGATCACCTGTTCCCGCCACTGGAGCACCGGTTCGACCGGCGTCACGCCGAGCACGCGACTGCGGCCGAGCCGGCGCTCCACCGCGAGCGAGCGCAACTCGGCGTCGCACGCCAGCAGCCACGCGGCCAGGGCGGGCGTGGCGCGGTGATCGGAGATCTTCAGGTCGGGCACGGCGACCCGCACGTACCGGATCGCGTCCAACAGCTCGTCGGGCTGGTGGCCGACGCTCTGCCCGACCGAGAGCAGGCCGCGGTGGCCGTGCACCAGACCGGACGCGGCGAGCACGTGCTGCCTGGTCCAGCGGTGGAACACGAGCCACCGGACGGTCGAGGGCGCCAGCGCCCTGTGCGCGGTGGCTTCGAGCGCCATGGACAGCGCGTACGAGCGACCGCCGCTCAGGTCCACCACGCACACGTCGAACTCGGCGTCGAGCCGGGCGAGCAGGTCGACGCACCGCCGCGTGGACTCGGCGGACACCGAGAACTCGGCGCCGCCCCGGTCACCGGGCACCAGCACGAGCCTGCCGCGCCGCGCGCCGCCGTCGCGGAGGTCGCTCCTCGCGGTGCGCGACCAGACGTCCAGCTGCGCCGGTTCGGCGATCGCGTCGGTGAAGTAGGAGTGCAGGCCGCCGTGGTCGATCCCGCGGTCGGCCACGCCGACCTCGAACACCGCGCCCACCGTGGGCGAGCCGAAGTCGAAGTCGACGTAGACGACGTCGTGCCGCTGCGCGAGGTGGTAGGCGACGTTGCACCCGGTGACGGTGCGGCCGGAGCCGCCCTTGTCGGACGCGGCGAAGACGATCATCGAACCCCCCTCGACGCGTCCTGCTCGGCGACGGCCAGTTCGTCCAGGCTCAGCAGCGCCTCGTGCGCGAGGGCGGACGCGGTGGCGGGTCGTTCCGCGAGCACCTCGCGCGCCCGACCGAGTCTCCGCTCGACCGCGGTGATCGCGTGGCTGCGGGCGGAGGTGTCGTCGGAGTCGGCGCGCAGCAGCATCCGGTTCAGCAGGTGCTCCGCCTCGTGCAGGGCCTCCTCGGCGTGCGCACCGAGGACGGCGCTGCTCAGCGGGCGGTCCGCGTACGCCCGCGCGGCCACGACGAGCGCCTCGACCACCCGCTCGGTGGTCGCCCAGGACAACGCGGCGGAACCGGCCGCGACTCCCGGCACCCCACCCGGGTCGTCCCACAGGCCGGCCGGGTCGCCCTCGCCGATCCGCCGCCGGGACAGGTGGTCCATGACCGTCTCGGCGAGCCTGGCGAGCCGGTCGCGGGTCGGTCTGCCGGTGGACAGGTGGCCCGCGACGAGGCACCAGCGCAGCAGCAACGGCGCGAAGTCGACGGTGTGCCGGTGCAACGGCGGTCCGAGCTCCTCCGCGCCGGGCAGCGGTAATCGCACCCCGGGCGGCAGCACGGCGGCGGCCTGGTCGTCCCGGGTGACCCGGCGGGTGATCCGGCCGCGACCGGCCAACGCCTCCAGCACGCCCGCGACCGGTTCGACGTCCTCGTCGGTGGTCCGGCGCAGCTCGAGGTCCCGGATGACCGCGCCGGTCACCAGGAGCGTGGCGAAGTCGGACTCGTCGCCGTCGGACGTGCGCCAGGGCAGGTCCTCCAGCGGCCACGGCGTGCCCGACCTGGCCACCGCGGACCAGTAGCGCAGCGTCAGGTCCTGGCGGATCCGCAGCGCCTCGGCCAGCTGCCGCTGCTCGTCGTCCAGCAGGCCGAGGGCACGGGTCCGCGTCGAGTGGAGGTCCTCGACGCAGTCCAGCACGAGCAGGGTGGCGTACAACTGCGGTCGCGGCTCGGCGACACCGGGCACCGAGCCGATCACCGGCTGCCTGCCGATCTGCGGGTTGTCGACCTCGATCGGCGCCGCGCCGGACGAGATGCCCCACGTCCAGCCGATCTCGAACAACCGTCCGGAGTCGTCGAGGTCGAGCGACTCGGACAGGCCGACGCGCACGTCCTCCAGCAGCCGGGTGCGCACCCGGTGCAGGCGGTCGGCGAGCCGCGCGACGGCCACGGTCGAGGACTCGTCCGGCCGGCGCACGGTCGCGATCATCGCCTCGTGCGCGGCACTGCCCGGGTCCGCGATGTGGACCACGAACGAGCGCAACAGGCCCACGAGCGCCGCGGTCAGCCTCGCCCTCAGGCTGTCCTGGACGCGCTCGATCCGGTGGACCAGCGCCGGCCTTCGGGCCACCTGCGGGCGGTACGCGGACAGGAAACCCAGCGCCGACAGGCACAGGCCGACCGAGCGCGCGTAGGAGTCGACCAGCCCGAGTTCGCACTGCTCGGGCGTCGGCGTCGTGCCGTCCGCGGCGACGAGCAGCGTCCACCCGTCGAACACCGGCTCGCCGTCCTGGACGTGCCGCTCCAGGAACTCCTCGATCACCTCGACCAGCCGGAACGGGATCGTCCGCGGCTCGCCGAGTCGTCCCAGCGCCTGCGCCACGTCGTCGGCCATCACGTCGGGCGTGTCCAGCGCGAGCGCGGGCAGTTCGGTGGCCGGGCGCAGCAGGCACAGCAGCAGGCTCGCGCCCGACACCGAGTCGGAGGAATGGCCTTCCGGGTGCCACACGCCGTCCCGGTAGGCGGACTTCGCCAGCGCGCGCCAGACGTCGAGGAGCATCCGCCGCGGCTGGATCCTCATCGGGCGAGTCCGTGCGCGTAGACCATGCCGGTGTACCCGTCGCGTACCTTGCCGCCGTCGGACCTCGCCCTCCCGACGACGACCTCGGTCGCCACCCCGTCGAGGCTGTCGGCGACGTCGTCCGCGTCGACGCGGACGGCCGGGAACCGCACCCCGCCGACCTCGTAGCCCTCGGAGTTCTCCATGAACGCCAGGAAGAACGGCGCGCCCGTCCGCAGCGCGCCGAGGAACCGGCGGACCGCCGCGGTGAACTCGGCGCGCTCGGTCGAGATCGACTCGGCGACGAAGAACATGGTGCCGACGTCCCAGCCGCCGGCCGCCGGGTCCAGGTCGAACACGCTGCCGCGCACCACCTCGGCCCGTCGCGCCAGCACCGCCGCCGGGTCCGCCAGCGCGGCGTGGGCGGGGTGCTCGGCCAGCAGTGCCCAGAACGGCCCCCACGCGCGCGACCACGACGGCCAGCCGGCCGCGACCTGCTCGCGCAACCACGCCACGTTGGTCGGCGAGTGCTCGTACAGGGTGAGCGACCGGCAGTACGGCAGCATCGACAGCGCCGGGTAGAGGTTCGCGCCGGTGCCGACGTCCAGGCCGCGCAGGTCGGACCGCCCCGCGCACCGCTCGCCGAAGAACTCGCGGGCCGAACCGACCAGGTCGCGGTCTTCGGCGCCGACCTCGGCGTAGTTGTGTCGCAGGTAGTCCTCGGGATCGAATCCGGACCAGTCGACTTCCGCGTTCGGCTGTGCCACCACCTCACCCTACCTGCGGGAACAACGCCCGGAAATGCGTCGAATTCCCGCAGAAATGCGGCGATCGCCCATCATGAGCACTAGTCGTGACCGCATTTCACGCGGGCAGCGCGGTCGGGCACGATTCCGAGTGACAACCCCACTTCGCCGACGCCGGTGAGCGGCCGATGGTCACCAGGGCCGCGTGGGCCAGGAAGTTCTCGCGCTTGGTGTGCTCGTCCACCGACGAGCAGGTGCACGGGCGCGGCGGGGGTGGGCGTTCGTCGTAGGCCAGGCCCATGTAGCCCGGCGGCACCCCGAGCGCGCGGCCGATGTCGGCGAGTTCGTCGTAGTCCTCGACCTTGCGGCCGGCGACGACCTCCTCCACCTCGGACACCTCGCGGCCGGTGAGCGCGGCGATCCGGGACAGCGGCACGCCGTGCTGGCGCAGCAGGAGGTACACCGCGCCGACGTCCCGGCGGGCCAGCGCGTCGCGGACCTCGCGCTGCTCCCACACGTCCGGCAGGTCGACCTCGCGCGCCGCGAGGACGGCCCGTTCGCGCACCGCCGGGCCGGGCGCGGTGGTGGCGAGCCACTGGGTCCACGCCCACTCCGGCTCGACCGGTCTCGGCACGGCCGGGCCGCCCAGGTCCAGGGCGACGCCGCGGACCGCGTCGCGCAGCCCGAAGGTCACCGCCGCGGCGCCCGGGATGCCGCACGCCGACCTGGTCAGCACCGCGGCCACCGCGTCACCCGGCGGGCCGCCCCGCCAGTGCAGCTCCACCGCGCCGGGCACGGGCGCGCAGTGCAGCCACGCGGCGCCGCGCCACAGCGGCAGTCGGCGGAACACGCCGCTGAGCAGGTCGGCGGGCGTGTCGCCGGGTTCGACGACCTCGCGCACGTCCAACTCCTCGCTGAGCGCGAGGTCCGCCGACACGCCGGCCGCGACCGCGTGCCGCCACCGCTCGCGCGTCACGCCCAGCAGCCGCACCTCGCCCTCGCACGAGCGCAGGTCGAGGTGGTCGCGGCCGGGGAACGCGCGCAACCCCGGCACGCCGCGGATCCGCCGGCCCGCGACGCTCGGCAGCGCCTCGGCGAGCAGGTGGTCCAACCCCGCGTCGTGCACGTGCAGGCCGACCACCCGCGAGTCCAGCTGCACGCGGTTGACCAGCGCGGTCGGCCGCAGCGGGCAGCCGCGTCGGCGCATGCCCGCCATCGCGCGGTTGACCGCGAGCAGCAGCGCGGCCTCGATCCGGGACTGGCCGTCGCGCTGCGCCGACGGCACGAGCGGCCCGAGCGCGAAGCCCGCACCGCCGCGCTGCCTGCGCACCATGTTCGGTGTCTCGCCCGTGCAGCGGCAGCGCTTGTCCAGAGCCTGGAAGCTTGTCGACACGAAGACCCTCCGGTCGACGCCGCCCGGTCGACGCCACCGCGTTCGACGGGTCGCCGGCGAACAGCGCGGTTGTGGCGGGGACTGCGGTGCGCTTCCCGCGCTCTGGAGGCACCCGCTCCGTCCGGGTCAGGAGGAGCCTCGGCGGCAGCCGCAACTGCCTGGACCCGAAGCTACCGAACCCCCGTGCCGGGACGCGATCACACGAAGGTGGGATTCGGGCTCACGGGACCTTCCGGCCGACGGCCGCGAGTCCGGCGAACCGCTCGGGCCGCCCGTCCACGTCGTCCGGGCTCGCGGGCCGCCACAGGGGCAGGTGCACGACACCCGGCTCGACCAGGTCGAACCCGGCGAACAGGGCCTCCACCTGCGCCTTGGTGCGCATGGTCATCGGGGTGGCGGTGCGCCTGCGGTACAGGTCCTGGTGCTCGTCGGCCTGTGCCCGCTGCCCGTCCCGGGTGGCGTGCGAGACGACCAGGTGGCTGCCGGGCACGACCGCGTCCCGGTAGGCCGCGATCACCGGCGCGGGGTCGTCCACGAAGTGCAGGACCGCCACCGTCATCACCGCGACGGGGCGGGAGAGGTCGAGCAGGTCGGTCACCTCGGGCGAGTTCAGCACCTTCTCCGGGTCGCGCAGGTCCTCGCGGACCACGGCGGTGCGCGGGTCGCCGTCCAGGATCGTGCGGCTGTACGCGGCGGCGACCGGGTCGTTGTCCACGTAGACGACGCGGGCGTCCGGGTTGCGGGCGAGGGCGACCTCGTGCACGTTGCCGACGGTCGGGATGCCCGAGCCCAGGTCGAGGAACTGGTCGATGCCGGCGGCCGCGCAGAACTCCACCGCGCGGCGCAGGAAGGCCCGGTTCGCCTGCATGATCAACGGCACCTCGGGCCACATCGCGATCGCCTGCTCGGCCATCTCGCGGTCGACCGCGAAGTTGTGCGCGCCGCCCAGGTAGTAGTCGTAGACGCGCGCCGCGCTGGGCTTGGTCAGGTCGATGTCGGGCTCCACGGTCCTCCTGTCGTCGGGCACTACGTTCCCAGCACCTCCGACGGCCGCCGCGAGCACCCTTCACCTTCCGTTGTGTCACTCTTCCGGACTAGTCGATCCGAGTCGTTCCGGCGCTCGTCCGAACGGGTACGAGGCCCGTTTTTGTCGTACCCCGCCGGTAGAATCTCGAACAGAGGTTCGATCAGCGGAGGGGAGCTACGCCGTGGAGCCGATCAGCGTCACCGCCCTGTCCTTCACCGAGTACGCGATGAGCGGCCAGCGGGGCCGGATCAGCATCGTGACCGAGCAGCGGAGCATCTACCTGGCCGAGGCCGGGTGGCCGTGCGGGTTCTACAACCCGGTCCGCAACGCGATGCGCCGCGCCTTCAACTCGCCCGACCCGGCCGCGGAGTTGGCGGGCGCGGTCGAGTCGGCGCACCTGAACGGCCAGGAGCGGGCGTTCGAGGAGATCAGGGAGGGTTTCCTGCCGTGGCTCGCGGCGACCGGCGCGACGGGCGTGCCGGTGTCCGCGACCCGGTGGCGCTCGGGCGAGCTGACCCTGAAGGTCCGCCCGCACCTGGGCCTGCGGCTGCCGGACGGCTCGACGGCGGCGGTGCTGGTGTACGTCAAGGAACGCCCGATGACGCAGGAGTCGGCGAACGTGGGCCTGCGGATCCTCCAGCAGACGATGTCCGCCACCCTGCCGGACGCCACGCCGCTGGTCCTGGACGCCCGGCGCGGTCGCGCGTTCCGGATGGCGAAGCGCACCAACCTGCACAAGCTCGACGCCCTGATCGCGGCGGAGGCGGCGGGGTACGTCGTGCACTGGAGGATGAGCGCCTGAACGAGAGGACGAGCTGATCGACCGGGCCGGTGGCACACGTCCACCACCGGCCCGAGGGGGACGCACGGGGAACGGCTGCGCCGTCGGCCTCGGGGGGACAGGCGGAGCGCTCCTGCCTGGGTGCGAAGGTCACGGCGACGGCTGACGCGCGCCGTCAGCGGACCTCAGGGGCGCGCGCCAAGGGCGGGGGCGCCACCGGCTTCCGGGGCACGCGAAGCGCGGGCGCACCCCTGTCTGGGCGCAGAAAGGCGGATGGCAAGACCCTCCCCAGGTATGCGTGAAGGGCAGGGAGGCGCCACCGACCTCCAGGGGCACGCGAAGCGCGGGTGCGCCCTGTCCTGGGCACACGAAGGCGGGAGGCAAGGCCCGCCCTGGCACGCGCGAAGGGCGGGAGGCGCCACCGACCTCCGGAGGCGCGCGGAGCGCGGGTGCGCCCCTGCCCCGGGCACGCAGGGGGCGAAGCCCCGCCCTGGGCACGCGCGAAGGCCGAGGGCGAGCCTGGTGGAGGCGGCGCGGAGGACAGGTCCGCCACCGGCCCAGGACACGCGGAGGGCAGGAGGCGGGGCCGGGGGCACGACGGAAGGGCGGGAGGCGCCACCGACCCTCCGGGGGCACGCGAAGCGCGCGTGCACCCCTGCCCCGGGCACGCAGGAGGCGAAGCCCGCCCTGGGCGCGCGCGAAGGACGGGAGGCGAGGCCTGCCTCAGGCATGCGCGTAGGCCGGGGGGAGGCCGGTGGAGGAAGCGAAGGACAGGTGCGCCACCGGCCGGGCGGGCAGGCGACGGGCTCGTGCGTCCGCGAAGCGCGAGAGTCGAGGTCGGCCCGGGCAGGTGGGCCACCGACCCCGGGCGCCCGCCCCGGACCGGTGCGCCACCGGTTCGGGGCGGGCGAAGGGCGGCGGGCGAGGACGGCCCCGGCACGCGTGTCGGGCAGACCCCACCCGAGACAGTGAGGTCTGCCCGACGCACGCGCGACGGTCAGGAGGCGAGGCCGGTCGGGTCGTGGGCGAAGGTGCCGTCCACGATCGTGGCCAGCACCTCGATGTCGCCGATCCCGGACACCGGCACCGTCCTCGGGTCGTCGGCCAGCACGGTGAAGTCGGCCAGCCTGCCCTCGGTGATCGCGCCGAGGTCGGCCTCGACGCCGCACGCGTAGGCCGCGCCCGAGGTGTACGCCGCGATCGCCTGGTCGACCGTCAGCGCCTCGTCGGGCCCGATGGAGCGACCACTCGCCGACTTCCGCTCGACCAGGAACTGGATGCCGCGCAACGGGCTGCCGTCCGCGACCGGCCGGTCCGAACTGCCCGCCAGCACCACCCCGCGGTCGACGAGGGACCGGCCCCGGTACAGCCAGTCGGCGCGGCCCGGCCCCATGATCGTCGCGTAGTCGTCGCCGTAGGACCACAGGAAGGTCGGCTGCACCACCGGGATCACGCCCAGCGCCGCGATCCGGTCCACCTGGTCGGGCCGGACGAGGCCGCAGTGCTCGATCCGGTGGCGGGCGTCGGGGCGGGGCAGGGTCGACTGGGCCTCGGCGATCGCGTCCAGCGCGAAGTCGACCGCCCGGTCCCCGATCGCGTGCACGGCCAACTGCCACCCCGCCCGGTGGCCGTCCAGCACCGCCGACCGCATCGCCTCCGGGTCGTCCTGCAACTGGCCGACGCCGCCGACGCCGACGTACGGCTCGGTCAGCGCCGCGGTCCGGGCGATCATGCCGCCGTCGGCCCACAGCTTCAGCGCGCCGATCGACAGCCGCAGGTCGCCGAGCCCGGTGCGCAGCCCCAGTGGCACGGCACGGGAAATGCCGTCGGAACGGTGCGCCGCCACCGGTTCCAGCCGGTCGGCGGAGATCATCAGCTGCACCCGGATCGGCAGCGAGGCGCGGTGGTAGGCCTCGACCTCCAGCGGACTGCTGCCGATCAACCCGCCGCCGACACCGGCCTCGGCGGCGAACACGACACCCTCCCGCAGGCACTGCCGCGCGCCGCGCTCGACGTCCGCCGCGATGTCGTCCAGCGCGTAGGGCAACCGCATGGCGCGCACCGCCGTCTGCGCCGCCTCCGCGAGGAACCCGGTCGAGTCGCCGGCCACCGACGCCGGCAACAGGGCCAGCACGTCCCCGCTCACCACGCACGCGTGCCCCGACACGTCCTGCACGTACACGCGCGGACCCACCGCGTCCAGGTCGCGCGCGGTCAACGGGCGGTCGAGCACGCGGTGGTCGTACCCGGCGGCCTCCAACCACTCCGACGTCCGCGCCACGCCGCGCAACAGGTCCACGACCTCGGCCACCGTGGCGCATTGGGAGATGTCCGGCGTGCGGGTCGCCCGCCCGGCCCACGCCAGGTGGTTGTGCGCGTCGACAAACCCCGGCAGCACCACCGCGCCACCCAGGTCGACCACCCGCCTCGCGGGCGCGTCGCCCACGTCCACCCCGGCGATCCGGCCGCCCCACACACCGACCGACGACGCCTCGCGGCCGCCGTCCCCTGTCACGAACCGGGCGTTCACCAGCTTCAGGTCGAGGATCACCCGCCCAGGCTAGTCCCGAGCCCACTTAGGTTAGGGTTGGATAACTTAGGCAAGCCTACACAAGGAGGAGCCTGATGCGGGTCGTCATGTTCGGCTACCAGACCTGGGGGCACCGCACGCTCCAGGCGCTGCTCGACTCCGAACACGAGGTCGTCCTGGTGGTCACCCACCCCAAGGGCGAGGGCGCTTACGAGAAGGTCTGGTCCGACTCGGTCGCCGACCTGGCCGCCGAGCACGGCGTCGAGACGATCATCCGCAACCGGCCGGACGACGACGAGCTGTTCCAGCGCCTCAAGGAGGTCGCGCCGGACGTGATCGTGGCGACCAACTGGCGCACCTGGATCCCGCCGCACGTCTTCTCCCTCCCGAAGCACGGCACGTTGAACGTGCACGACTCGCTGCTGCCCGCCTACGCGGGTTTCTCGCCGTTGATCTGGGCGCTGATCAACGACGAGAAGGAGGTGGGCGTCACCGCGCACCTGATGGACGAGACGCTCGACGCGGGCGACATCGTGTTCCAGCGCTCGGTGCCGGTCGGTCCGCGCGACACCACGGCCGACCTGTTCCACAAGACGCTGGAGCTGTTCGGGCCGATCACCGTCGACGGGCTGGCCGAGATCGCCAAGGGCCGCACCGACTTCACCCGGCAGGACCGGTCGAAAGCGAGCTTCTTCCACAAGCGCGCCGAGGAGGACCTGCGCGTGGACTGGACGTGGGAGGCCGACGAGCTGGACCGGTTGGTGCGCGCGCAGTCCGCCCCGTACCCGAGCGCGTTCACGTTCCACCGCGGCCGCCGGCTCGAGATCGTGGAGGCCGAGGTGTCGCGGGAGAACTACGGCGGCACGCCCGGCCGGATCTTCTACCGCGAGGGCGACGGCGTCGCGATCGTCGCGGGCGCGCTGGCCCGGCGCGGGCGGAACAAGGCGTTGCTGGTCAAGAAGGTCCGCACCGAGGACGGCGTGGAACTGCCCGCCGCCGAGTACTTCACCCGGATGGGCGGGTACCTGACCGCCACGCCGTGATCGCGGCCGCCACGACCCGGTGATCGCGTCGTGACCGTGATCGCTGATCATTGCGACCATGAGTCGCACGCGGTCGACCACCCTGACGAGTGCCGTCGTTCTCGTCCTGCTGGTCGTGGTCGGGTACTACCTGTCGCAGTACCGGGATTCGACCGCGCCCCAGGGCACCCCGGCGCCGACCGCCGCGTCCCCGGTTCCCGCCGGGGACGCGGCCGCCAAGCTGGCCGCGCTGGTGGTCGCGCCCGAGGCGAAGATGACGGGCTACAGCCGGGACCGCTTCCCGCACTGGAGCGGGCAGGGCAACTCCTGCGACACCAGGGAAGTCGTGTTGCAACGGCAGGGCAAGGACGTGAAGACCGACGCGGAGTGCAAGGCCACGTCGGGAACCTGGACGAGCGTCTACGACGACAAGGTCGTCACCGACGCCAAGGACCTGGACATCGACCACACCGTGCCGCTGGCCGAGGCGTGGCGCTCCGGCGCGGACAAGTGGACCGACGAGCAGCGGCAGAAGCTCGCCAACGACCTCGGCGGGCAGCAGCTGATCGCGGTCACCGCGAACACCAACCGGGCCAAGGGCGACCAGGACCCGGCGAAGTGGATGCCGCCCGCGGCGGGCTACGCCTGCAAGTACGTGTCGGACTGGATCGCGGTGAAGAGCGCCTACGCCCTCACCGTCGACCAGGCCGAGCACGACGCGCTGGCGAAGATCCTCGCCGGCTGCTGAGCGGAGGCCGCTAGGGCCGCAGGGCGCGCAGCTGCTCGGCCAGGTCGGTGTAGACCTCGTGCCGGCGCACCCACGCGGCCGAGCCGGACGACGGCGACGGGGTGTCGCCCAGCGGCGCCACGGCCGACCGCACGCCGTACTCCAGCCGGTAGGCGACCAGGCCGACCGCCGCGCGCATCCACGGCGTCGGGTCCGGGCTGGTGATCTCGCCCAGGCCGACCCGGAACCACACGGGCAGCCGGTTCTCGTCCCGCAGCGCGCGTTCCAGCCTGGCGAGGGCGGCGTCCCGGATCCGGTCCCGCGCCTTGTCGCCCGCCAGGATCGCCTCGCGGCGCCACATCTCCTCGCCCGCGACCCGGTCGGCCTCGATCCGGTGCGCGGCGTCGGCGGCGGAGCCCTCGCGGACCTCGATCTGCCACTCGAGCTGGTGCACCGAGTGCTCCAGGTCGTCGCGCTCGTAGCGGGGCACGCGACCGCCCGCGATCCGGCGCTGGCCCTCCTCGCGGCGCTGCCGCAGCGAGTCGAACTCGGCGACCTCGTTGCGCAGCTCGACGCGCACGGAGTCGGCGAGCACCTCCTGCTCGGCGTCCCACGCGACCCGGAGCGCGCCGACGATGTCGGCGACCTCGTCGGTCACCGCGTCGAGGTCCTCGTCGGGACCCGCGCCGGTGCCGGCGAGCCGGCGTTCGAGGACGAGGACCCGCTGGCTGACCCGGCCGAGTTCGGCGGTCAGGGCCTGCGTGGTCGCGACGAGGTCGGCGACGATCGGCTCGATCTTCTCGAGCCGCTCCTTCTCCGTGGGCTCAGGCACGCTCACAGCAAACCTCATCGGCCCGTCCAGTCCAGAGCACGTCGAAAAAACCACGCTGTTGTCCGCAAGGAGCACTCGGCAGGGGCAACGGCGGTATCACCCAGAGTGACCTGGGGTAAACACCAGCTGGACGGTGTATGCCTAGGACATGTCCACCACGGTCAACGAAACCGAACGCAAGTACGAAGCACCCGACGGCACCACGCTGCCGGAGCTGTCCGACCTGCCCGGCGTCGCCGCCTCGGCGGGCCCGGAGCAGCAGCAGCTGGAGGCCGTCTACTACGACACGTCCGACCTGCGGTTGGCCCGGGCCGGGTTGACCCTGCGCAGGCGCACGGGCGGCGACGACGCCGGCTGGCACCTCAAGCTGCCGGTCGGCGGCGACACCCGCGAGGAGGTCAGGCTGCCGCCCGGCCGGGCCGCGAAGCGACCGCCGAAGGAACTGGGCTCGCTGGTCCAGGTGCACGCTCGGGGCGGGGCGCTGACACCGGTCGCGCGGATCCGGACCTCCCGGCAGCGCTGGCAGCTCGTCGACGGCCGCGGCCGGCTGCTCGCCGAGGTGGTCGTGGACCTGGTGTCCGCGCGCACCTCGGACGAGGGCGCGGCGGCGGACAGCTGGCGAGAGGTCGAGGTCGAGCTGGGCGAGCACGGCGACACGGCGCTGCTGGACCGGGTCGAGGAGCGGCTGGCGGCCGCGGGCATCCGGCGGTCCACCTCGTCGGCGAAGCTGACCCGGCTGCTGGCCGACCGGATCGCGCCCGGACCGCCCACCCGCACCGGCCGCACGGCGGGCGACCTCGTCGTGGCCTACCTGCGCGACCAGGCCGACGCGCTGGCCCGCTGGGACCCGCGGGTGCGCCGCCGGGAGGACGACGCGGTGCACCAGATGCGGGTGGCCACGAGGCGGGCGCGCAGCGCGTTGCAGGCGTTCGGCGCGATCGTCGGCCGCGACCACACCCGCGCGCTGACCGACGAGCTGAAGTGGCTCGCGGGCGTGCTGGGCGAGGCGCGTGACCTGGAGGTGCTGCGCACGCGGTTCGAGGACGCCGTGGCCGGGCTGGACGACACGCTCGTGCTCGGCTCCGTGTCCGCGCAGCTGACCAGGCACTTCGCCCCGCTGGAGGCCGCCGCGCACGACAGCGCCGTCGGCGCGCTGGACAGCCCGCGCTACTTCGCGCTGCTCGACGCGCTGGACGCGCTGATCGCCGACCCGCCGCTGACCCCGCTCGCCCGCGCCAAGGCCAAGAAGGAGCTGCCGCGGCTGATCGCGCGCACCTACCGGCGGCTGGCGAAGCGGGCCGAGGACGCGCACGACGACGAGGCGCTGCACGACGCGCGCAAGGCGGCCAAGCGGCTGCGGTACGCGGTGGAGGTGGCCGAGCCGCTGCTGGGCGAGCCCGCCCGGAAGTACCGGAAGAAGGTCAAGGACGTGCAGACGGTGCTCGGCGAGCACCAGGACAGCGTGGTGGCCCGGCCGGTGCTGCGGGAGCTGGGCGCGCAGGCGCACCTGGACGGCGAGAACGGGTTCACCTTCGGTCTGCTGAGCGGGTTGGAGGTCGCCCACGCGCAGCGCCTGGAGCGCGAGTTCGCCGGGGTCTGGCGCGGTCTGGGCAAGCCGAAGCTCTAGCCGATTGGTCTGGACCTTGACACCCCCGAGCCCGGCTGGAACGGTGGTCCGACCGCCGGTGCCCGGGATACGCCGCCGTGCCGGGAAGGACGCCGGCGGGGCTCTGCGAGCCGCGTGGCCGCCGGTCGGCACGCGGTGGCGGCTCCAGCCGACGCAACCCCGGAGACGTCGTTGCCGCACATCGTGCCCGCTCCCGTCGAGCTCACACCCCGGCCGGGAACCACCTTCACCCTCGACGCGGACACCGCCGTCCACACCCACCCCGGCTCGCCGGAGGCGCTGGAGGTCGGCGAGTACCTGGCCGGGATCCTGCGGCCGTCGACCGGCTACCCGCTGCCGGTCGCCCAGGGCGAGTCGGACCGGGGCGTCGTGCTGTCCCTGTCCGGCGCCGACCCGGTGGTCGGCGCCGAGGGCTACCGGCTGGACGTGACCGAGGACGCCGTGACGATCCGGGCCACCACGGCCGCCGGGCTGTTCGCGGGCGTGCAGACGTTCCGGCAGCTGCTGCCCGCCGCGATCGAGGCCGCCGACGAGCAGCCCGGGCCGTGGACCGCGCCCGGCGTCACCGTGCTCGACCACCCCCGGTACCCGCACCGCGGCGCGATGCTCGACGTGGCGCGGCACTTCTTCCCGCCGGCCGAGGTGAAGCGGTTCATCGACCTGATCGCCGGCTACAAGATCAACCACCTGCACCTGCACCTGACCGACGACCAGGGTTGGCGACTGGAGATCAAGAGCCGGCCCGAGCTGACCGCGCGCGGCTCGCTCACCCAGGTCGGCGGCGGCGAGGGCGGCTTCTACACCCAGGAGGAGTACCGCGACCTGGTCGCGCACGCGGCGTCGCGGCACATCACGGTGATCCCGGAGATCGACCTGCCGGGCCACACCAACGCCGCGCTCGTCGCCTACCCGGAGCTGAACGCGGACGGCGTGGCCAAGGAGCCCTACACCGGCATCGAGGTCGGGTTCAGCTCGGTGGCCATCGGCTCGGACGCCACCTACGAGTTCATCGACGACGTGCTGGGCGAGCTGGCGGCGCTGACGCCCGGGCCGTACCTGCACATCGGCGGCGACGAGGCGCTGAAGACGCCCGAGGACGAGTACGTGGCGTTCATCCGGCGACTGCTGCCGATCGTGGCCAAGCACGGCAAGACCGCGCTCGGCTGGCACGAGTACCTCAAGGCCGAGCCCGCGCCGGACGTGCTCGCGCAGTGGTGGGGCACCGATCCGAAGGCGCCGGAGCTGGTCGCGGCGGCCGAGCGCGGCAACAAGGTCGTGCTCTCGCCCGGGAACCGGTCGTACCTGGACATGAAGTACGACGAGCACTTCGCGCTCGGCCTGAAGTGGGCCGGGTACGTCGAGGTGCGCGACGCCTACGACTGGGACCCGGGCGCGTACGTCGAGGGTCTGCCCGCCGACGCGGTGCTGGGCGTCGAGGCTCCACTGTGGACGGAGACCGTCGAGCGCCGGGAGCACATCGACCGGCTGGTGTTCCCGCGGCTGCCCGCGATCGCCGAGCTGGGCTGGTCGCCGCGCACGACGCACGACTGGGAGTCCTTCCGCGGGCGCCTGGCCGCCCAGGCGCCGCGCTGGAAGGTCCAGGGCGTCGACTTCCACCCCTCACCCCAGATCGCGTGGGACGAGGTCTGACGCCACCTCCTCGTCGGTGAGGAGCCGGGACCGGGTGAGGAAGCGGACCCCCAACGGGGCTTCCAGCGAGAAGCCCGCGCCCCTTCCCGGAACCACGTCGATGGTGAGGTGGGTGTGCCGCCAGTACTCGAACTGCGCGGCCGACATCCACACCGGCACCGACGCCTCCCCCACGTCCAGGTCACCGAGGTGGACGTCGGAGGCGCCGGTCCGGAACTCGCCCGCCAGGTAGCACATCGGGGCGCTGCCGTCGCAGCACCCGCCGGACTGGTGGAACATCAGCTCGCCGTGCTCGGCCCGGAGGCCGCGGATCACGTCCGCGGCCTCCGGGGTCACCGCCAGGCGGGGCATCAGAAGAAGCCCTGGGCGTTCTGCGAGTAGCTGACCAGCAGGTTCTTCGTCTGCTGGTAGTGGTCGAGCATGACCTTGTGGTTCTCCCGGCCGATGCCGGACTGCTTGTACCCGCCGAAGGCCGCGTGGGCGGGGTAGGAGTGGTAGTTGTTCACCCACACCCGGCCGGCCTGGACGTCGCGGCCCGCGCGGTAGGCGGTGGAGCCGTCCCGGGACCACACGCCCGCGCCGAGGCCGTACAGGGTGTCGTTGGCGGTTTTGATCGCGTCGTCGTAGTCGTCGAACTTGGCCACCGACACGACCGGTCCGAAGATCTCCTCCTGGAAGATCCTCATCTTGTTGTCGCCCTCGAAGATCGTCGGCGTCACGTAGTAGCCGCCGGACAGCTCGCCGCCGAGGTCGGCCCGCTCGCCGCCGGTCACCAGCCGCGCGCCCTCGCGCTTGCCGATGTCGATGTAGGCCAGGATCTTCTCCAGCTGGTCGTTCGACGCCTGCGCGCCGATCATCGTCTCGGTGTCCAGCGGGTGCCCCTGCTTCACCGCCCGGGTCCGCGCCGTCGCGTCGGCCAGGAACCGGTCGTAGATGGAGCTCTGGATCAGCGCGCGCGACGGGCACGTGCAGACCTCGCCCTGGTTGAGGGCGAACATCGTGAAGCCCTCGAGCGCCTTGTCGTAGAACGCGTCGTTCTGCGCGGCCACGTCGGCGAAGAAGATGTTCGGGCTCTTGCCGCCCAGCTCCAGCGTCACCGGGATGATGTTCTCGCTGGCGTACTGCATGATCAGCCGGCCGGTCGTGGTCTCGCCGGTGAAGGCGACCTTCGCGACCCGGCTGCTGGACGCCAGCGGCTTGCCCGCCTCGACGCCGAACCCGTTGACCACGTTGAGCACGCCCGGCGGCAGCAGTTCCGCGATCAGGCTGATCAGCACGTGGATCGACGCGGGCGTCTGCTCGGCGGGCTTGAGCACCACGCAGTTGCCGGCAGCCAGCGCGGGCGCGAGCTTCCACGTCGCCATCAGCAGCGGGAAGTTCCACGGGATGATCTGCGCGACCACGCCCAGCGGCTCCTGGAAGTGGTAGGCCACCAGGTCCTGGTCGATCTGCGAGATGCCGCCCTCCTGCGCCCGGATCACGCCCGCGAAGTAGCGGAAGTGGTCCACCGCGAGCGGCAGGTCCGCGGCCAGCGTCTCCCGGATCGGCTTGCCGTTCTCCCACGTCTCGGCGACCGCCAGCGCCTCGAGGTTGTCCTCGATGCGGTCGGCGATCTCGTTGAGCACGTTGGCCCGCTGCGCGGGCGAGGTCCGGCCCCACGCCCGGGACGCGCCGTGCGCCGCGTCGAGCGCCTTCTCCACGTCGTCCGCCGTGCCGCGGGCGATCTCGGTGAACGTCTCACCGGTCACCGGGGTGGGGTTGGCGAAGTACCCGCCCTTGGCCGGCGGCACGTACTCGCCGCCGATGAAGTGGTCGTACCGGTCCTGGTAGCTGACCACGCTCCCCGGTTGCCCCGGTGCCGCGTACCTGGCCATGTCACGCCTCCCGCATCGTCGCGTCGGTCCGGCCCATCGTGGTGCGCGTCACGTTGCAGTCGCGTTGCACGACCTCCGGCCTGACCCGATCGGACGAGTGAAACGCTTGCCGCCGGCGGTCACTTAGGGTCATCCTGGGTGGCAGGAGGCCCCCACATGCGCCCTGACCCGCGTCGGCTCGCCGTGTTGCACGAAGCCGCGCTGTCCGGGTCCGAGACACCGGGTGCCCGCCCGGTGATCCTCGAGTCCTGGCGCCGGTCGCTCGCCGCGCGGGTGGACCCGGACCGGCACGAGGCGCCGGTGGTGCTGGCGCCGGACGAGGTGGTCGACCTGCGCGGCGCGCACCCGCTGGCGGCGGTGCTGCCGATGCTGCGCGAGACGCTGGTGAGCATCGCCGACGAGGCCGCGCACGTGATGATCGTGACCGACGCGGACGGCCGGATCCTGTGGTGCGAGGGCGCGGCGCCGGTGCGCGGGCTGGCCGAGCGGGTCCGGCTCACCGAGGGCTCGCGGTGGAGCGAGGACGCGATCGGCACCAACGCCATGGGCACCGCGCTGGCACTGGGCCGGTCGGTGACCGTGCACTCGGCGGAGCACCTGGTGCGGACCTACCACGGCTGGACCTGCGCGGCGAGCCCGGTGCGCGACCCGGACACCGGCCGGGTGCTCGGCGCGGTCGACGTGAGCGGGCCGCTGACCAGCGTGCACCCGGCGACCGCGGCCCTGGTGTCGGCCGCCGCGCGGCTGGCCGAGAGCCAGTTGCAGGTGCGGCTCGCGGCCCGGGACGAACGGCTGCGGTCGGTCAACATGCGGCACCTGCTCGGCCTGCGCGGCGAACCGGGCGCGCTGCTCAGCCCGACCGGCCGGGTGCTCGTGGCCGAGCCGCACGGGCTGCTCGACACCCGCGTCGACGTGGCCGGACCGGTGTACCTGCACGACGGCCGGGAGGCCGTGGTCGAGCCGCTGGACGAGGGTTTCCTGCTGCGGGTGCCGAAGCGCGCCGCGCGCCGGTCGGTGCTGTCGTTGCAGTTCCTCGGCGAACCGCGCGGCACGCTCGACGGCCGGCCGCTCGCGCTGACCCTCAAGCACGCCGAGGTGCTGACCGCGCTCGCGCTGCACCCGGAGGGCCTGACCGCGGACCGGTTGGCCCTGCTGCTCTACGGCGAGCGCGGCAACCCGACCACCGTGCGCGCCGAGCTGCACCGGTTGCGCACCCGGCTCGGCGGCGTGCTGCTGACCCGGCCGTACCGGCTGCACGCGGACGTGCGCGGCGATTTCGTGACGGTGCGCGAGGCGTTGCGCGCGGGCGACGTGCCGCAGGCCGCGGCGGCGTACCGGGGCGCGTTGCTGCCGCGCTCGGACGCGCCGGCGGTGCGCGAGGAGCGCGAGGACCTGGCGGCGGCCGTGCGGCGGGGCGTGCTGGACCACGGCGACGGCGAGGCGCTGTGGGCGTTCGCCGCGCACGGCGACGACACCGAGGTGCTGGAACGGCTGGCCCGCCTGCTGCCCCGCACCGACCCGCGCCGGGAGATCGCGATCACGAGGTTGCGCCGGGCCCTGCTCGACTAGGTTGGCGTGCATGTACTTCAGCCCGGGTGACGTGGTGCTGCGGCGCGAGGTCCTGCACGGCCGGGTGTGGTCGGTGCTGCCGAGCCTGGTCGTCCGGGACGAGCCGGGGCTGCTGGTGCTCTTCACCGCGCCGGGCACCCCGTTCGGCTACCCGCCGCACCCGTACCCGCACAAGTGGCAGCTCCAGGGCAGCACGCACTGGCGCGGCAACGGCAGGCTCCAGCTGCACCGGCCGCGGGACGCCTACTCGGTGGACCTGTTCTGGAAGGGCGAGGACCGGGTCTTCAACGGCTGGTACCTCAACCTCCAAGACCCGTACCGGCGCACGCCTTTCGGCATCGACACGCTCGACCACGAGCTGGACTACTCGGTGTCGCCGGACGGCACGTGGCGCGAGCACGACCGCGACGAGTTCGAGGCGCAGGTGGCCGAGGGCAAGTACACCGCCGAGCAGGGCGAGGCGATCCGCCGCCAGGGCGCGGAGATCGAGGCGATGCTGACCGCCGGCACGCAGTGGTGGGACCCGTCGTGGGCGGACTGGACGCCGGACCCGTCGTGGTCCGCGCCCGCGCTGCCGCGGGACTGGGCCGCCGCCCGGTGAACGTCCGACCGCTGTCGCCGGAGGCGCTGGTCGCCGAACTGGTGGCCCGGATCTCCGCGCTGCCCCGCGACACGTGGTCCCGGGTGGTCGTGGACGGCGCCGACGCGACCGCTCCGCACGAGACCGCCGACGCGCTCGTGACGCCGCTGCGCGCGCTGGGCCGCCCGGTGCTGCGGGTGTCGGCACGGGACTTCCTGCGGCCCGCGTCGGTGCGGTTCGAGCACGGGAAGCAGGACCCGGACGCGTTCCGCTACGAGTGGCTGGACGTGGGCGGCCTGCTCCGCGAGGTGCTGGCGCCGCTGGACCCCGGCGGCTCGGGACGGGTGCTGCCGTCGCTGTGGAACGCCGACACCGACCGCGCGAGCCGGGCGGACTACGTCGCGCTGGGCGCGGGCGGCGTGCTGGTGCTGGACGGCACGCTGCTGCTGGACAAGTGGCTGCCCGCCGAGCTGGCCGTGCACCTGTGGCTCTCCCCCGCCGCGCTGCGCCGCCGCACGCCCGAGGACCTGGCGTGGACGCTGCCCGCGTACGAGGGCTACGAACCCCGGGCCGACGTGACGGTCCGGTACGACCACCCCGCACGACCGGCGCTCGTGGGATAGTGGTGGCGAAGGGGGTGACCATGGACAGGCTCCGGCTGCTGCTCGCGCTGTACCTGCCTGCCCTCTTCGCGCTCACCCTGCTGCACTCGCCGGCCGAACTGCTGGCCGCGGTGACCGCCGTCGCGCTGGTCGTGCTGCTACTGACCTCCGCGCCGCTCGTGCACGCCTCGCCCGCGTGGGTGCGCTCGCTGTCGATCCGCGAGAAATCCCTGCGCGCCGCGTTCGTGCGGCTGCGCGACCCGGACGCGGCGGGTCGACCCCGTCCCAGGGCACCGGGACTCGGCTTCCACGCCTGAGTCCCCTTTCCGCCCTACCGACGGAGATCCACCTTGTTCTACGAACTGGGCTCTGCCCTGTCCTCGTTCGCCACGCCCGCGCTCGCCATCGTCGGACTCGTCGTGCTCGTCCGACTCCTCATGCACCCGCTCGCCCGTGCCGCCGTGCGCGGGGAGAAGGCCCGCGCCGCGCTGGCGCCGGAGATCGAGAAGCTCAAGAAGCGCTACGGCAAGGACCAGAAGAAGCTCCAGGAGAAGACCATGGAGCTGTACAAGGAGAAGGGCACCTCGCTGTTCGCCGGCTGCCTGCCGATGCTCGTGCAGGCGCCCTTCTTCTGGCTGATGTACCGGCTGGTGACGACGCCGAACCCGCTGCTGGACGACACGCTGTTCGGCGTGCCGCTGGGTGCGCACTGGTTCGGCTCGTTCACGCATACGCCGGTGTTCCTCGTCCTGTTCGCGGCGCTGGCGCTGGTCGCCTTCGGCACCTACCGCTGGACGTCCGCGCAGGCCGCGAAGTCCGGAGCGCCGCAGCCGCCGTTCGCTCGACTGCTGCGGCTGCTGCCGTTCGGGACCGTCCTGATGGCCGGGATCCTGCCGCTGGCCGCCGGGATCTACCTCGTGACGACGTCTACCTGGACCCTGTCGGAGCGAGCTCTCCTGTACCGCGCAGTGCCGCACCCGCCTCGTGCAGGTGCTCCAGCACGTAGCCGTACGACCTGAACAGGCCGCACTCGGCGTAGGAGATCGAGTAGCGCTCGCAGTAGTCGCGGACCAGCCCCTGCGCCTTGCGCAGGTGCGGTCGCGGCATGTTCGGGAACAGGTGGTGCTCGATCTGGTAGTTCAGGCCGCCGAGCAGGAAGTCGGTGAACCAGCCGCCGGTCACGTTGCGGGACGTCAGGACCTGCTTGCGCAGGAAGTCCAACTGGTGGCCGGCGGTGAGCACCGGCATGCCCTTGTGGTTGGGCGCGAACGAGCAGCCCATGTACAGGCCGAACAATCCCTGGTGCACGGCGATGAACGCGATCGCCTTGACCGGGGACATGACGAGGAACACCACGGCGAGGTAACCGACGACGTGCAGGACGAGCAGCGCGGACTCCAGGCGCCACGCCTTGACCTCGCGCCGGAACGCGGCGCCGGTGCTCACCACGTGCAGGCTGAAACCTTCCAGGAACAACAGCGGGAAGAACAGCGCGGCCTGGTTCTTGACCACCCAGCGGAAGAAGCCGCGCTTGCGCGCGGCCTGCTCGGCGCTGAACGCGAGCACCGCGATGTCGACGTCCGGGTCCTCGTCCTCGTGGTTGGGGTTGGCGTGGTGCCGGTTGTGCTTGCCGATCCACCAGCCGTAGCCGACGCCGATGAGCAGGTTGCCGAGCAGTGTGCCGACGAGGTCGTTCGTCTTCTTGCTCGCGAAGGCCTGCCGATGGCCGGAGTCGTGGCCGATGAACGCGATCTGGGTGTAGACGACGGCCAAGCCGGCGGCCAGCGCGAGCTGCCACCACGAGTCCCCGACCAGCACCATTCCGGCGATCAGGAGACCCAACGCGCCGACGGCGGCGACCAGGCACAGGACGTAGAAGCCGATCCTCCGGTCGAGCAACCCCTGTTGCTTGACCAGTCTGGACAACTCGGCGAAATCGCTGCCGCGCCTGCCGGGCGCTTCGAGGTTCACGCGCGGAGCTTAAGCTGCGCCTTCTGTCCGATTCAGGCCAGCCTTAGTTGCAGTTGTGCGAACAGCCGGAGGAGAGGATCACCGAGGTCGAATCCACCGACCTCCGCGGCCTTGCGAACGCGGTACCGGAGGGTGTTCGGGTGCACGTGCAGCAGGGCCGCCGCGCCGCGCACGTCGCCGAACGCGTCGAGGTAGGCGAGCAGTGAACGCGCGAGTTCCGGATCGAGCGCGGTCAGCCTCGGGTCGCGCACCCGCGGGTGGTCGGCCAGCAGCGCGAGGACCTCGCCGACCAGCACCCGGGACCGCACGTCGGCGAGCGTCGCGACCTCCGCGTCGAGATCGCGCTCCATCGCGTCGAGCACCCGGTCCGCCTCGCCGCGGGAGATCATCACTTCGTCCACTGTGGACACCGTCGAGCCGATGGCCGCCTGCACGTGCAGCCCCATGTGCCGGCGCGCCGCGGCCACGATCTCCTTGGTGAGCGCGGAGAGCGACGCGGTCGGCGGCAGGTCGGGCAGCAGCGCGTAGGTGCGCCCGCCGCTCTGGCTGACCAGCGCGCTGCGCCGGTACGCCGCCGCGTGCACCGAGATCAGCCCCGTCATCTCGGCCCGGCGCAGCTCGTGCTCGGTGCGGTCGGCGCCCTCCTGGCCGCGCAGCGCGAACACCACGACGGCGGCGGGCCTGGCCGGGTCGGCGCCGATCTGGCCCGCCACCGTCGCGGCGTCCATCCGGCCGTCGAGCAACGACGCCAGCAGGTTCTCCCGGAACGCGGCGGTCGGCTCGCGCTGCTGCACCAGGTGCAGCGCGGTGACCCTGGCCGCGCCGAGCAGCGCGCGTTCGGCCTGCCCGGCGAGCGGGGTCGCGCCCTCCTGCACCCAGATCGTGCCGAGGGGTTGGCTGCCCGCGTGGATGCCCACCGCGATCCGCCGCCGGATGCCGAGTTCGGGCCGCTCGTCGATGCGCACGACCTCCTCGCCCGAGCGCAGCCGCCGGTACACGCCCCACTCGCGCAGCATCTTCAGGTACGGCTCGGGTCCCTGGCGGCCGAGGATGGACAGCCGGCGCAGCTCGTCCACCTCGTCGGAGGACCGCGAGTAGGCCAGCACCCTGGACGCGGTGTCCTCGATGCTGACGATGCCGCCGGTCAGCGCCGCAATCGTTTGCGCCAACCCGAAGAGGTCACCGAGGACTTCACCCGCGCCCGCGTCCGCGGTCAGCCGGTTGCTGTTCAGGACGCCGTTGACCAGCGATTCCAGGTGTTCCCAGCGCACGTCGGGGCGTACCGCGAGCAGCGCGACGCCCACGTCCGCCGCGGTCTGCCGCAGCAGCGCGTTCGGCGCGTCCACCTTCACCGCCACCGCCGCGGCGCCCGCCGCGCCCGCCGCCTTGACCAGCGGCAACGCCGCCCGGCCGCGGGCGCCGATGACCAGCACCAGGTCGCCGGGACGCACGTCCGGCGCGTCGTCGGGGTCGAGGATCACCACGTCGGAGACCTCGACCTCCAACCCGCGCGGCGCGACCTGCACCTCCACCAGCGGGTCGCCCAGCGCGATCAACACCTGGCGCAGGCTCATTGTTGTCCATTCGTACAACGGCGGGTGCGCAAGCCTAGACGCGCGTACAACCAGCCGCACCCTGGGTAGTCCTACCGTTGAGCGACCAAGACTTCGAGAGAACACCCCTGAACGCCTTCCCCGAAGGAGCAGCTTGTGGACGCCGTGACCGCGGTACCAGCACCGGTGAACGAGCCCGTCCTCGGCTACGCGCCCGGCAGCCCGGAGCGCGCGAAGCTTCAGGCGGCGCTGGCCGAGTTGGTCAAGGAGCCCCTGGAGCTCACCGCCACCATCGGCGGAGAGCAGCGCGTCGGCGGCGGCGAGGCCTTCGACGTGGTCCAGCCGCACAACCACCGCGCCGTCCTGGGCACCCTGCACGGCGCGACGCAGCAGGACACCCGGGACGCGATCGCCGCCGCCCGCGAGGCCGCGCCGGCGTGGCGCGCGCTGTCCTACGACGACCGCGCCGCGATCTTCCTGCGCGCCGCCGACCTGCTGGCCGGACCGTGGCGCGCCACGCTCAACGCCGCCACCATGCTCGGCCAGTCCAAGACGGCGATCCAGGCCGAGATCGACGCGGCCTGCGAGCTGATCGACTTCTGGCGCTTCAACGTCGCGTTCGGCCGCAAGCTCACCACCGAGCAGCCGGCCTCCTCCCCCGGCGTGTGGAACCGCACGGACCACCGCCCGCTCGAGGGCTTCGTCTACGCCATCACCCCGTTCAACTTCACCGCCATCGCGGGCAACCTGCCCACCGCGCCCGCCCTGCTGGGCAACGTGGTGCTGTGGAAGCCCTCGCCCACGCAGAGCTTCGCCGCGCACCTCACGCTGCGGCTGCTGGAGGAGGCGGGCCTGCCCGCCGGCGTGATCAACCTGCTGCCCGGCGACGGGATCGCGGTGTCCGAGGTCGCGCTGGCGGACCCCGACCTCGCGGGCATCCACTTCACCGGCTCGACCCGCACGTTCCAGCACCTGTGGGGCCAGGTCGGCGCGAACATCGCGAACTACCGCTCGTACCCGCGGATCGTGGGCGAGACCGGCGGCAAGGACTTCGTGCTCGCGCACCCGTCGGCCGACGTCGACGTGCTGCGGACCGCGCTGGTGCGCGGCGCCTTCGAGTACCAGGGCCAGAAGTGCTCCGCCGCGTCGCGCGCCTACGTGCCGCGCTCGGTGTGGGCCAAGGTGAAGGACGCGTTCCTCGCCGACGTCGAGTCGCTGACCCAGGGCGACGTCACCGACCTGTCGAACTTCCTCGGCGCGGTGATCGACAAGCGCTCGTTCGACAAGCTGTCCGGCGTGCTCGACGCGGCGCGCGCGGACGACGCGATCGAGATCGCGGCCGGCGGCACCGCCGACGACTCCGAGGGCTGGTTCGTGCGGCCGACCGTGCTGCTGGGCTCGAACCCGGAGCACGACGTGTTCCGCACCGAGTACTTCGGCCCGGTGCTCGCGGTGCACGTGTTCGACGACGCCGACTACGAGACCGTGCTGCGGCAGTTGGAAGGCGTGTCGGCGTACGCGCTGACCGGCGCGGTCATCGCCCGCGACCGGGCCGCCGTGGCGCACGCGCAGGAGGTGCTGCGGTTCGCCGCGGGCAACTTCTACGTCAACGACAAGCCGACCGGCGCGGTCGTGGGCCAGCAGCCGTTCGGCGGCGGCCGCGCGTCGGGCACCAACGACAAGGCGGGTTCGATCCACAACCTGCTGCGCTGGGTGTCGCCCCGCTCCATCAAGGAGACCTTCGTGGCTCCGACCGACCACCGCTACCCGCACCAGGGGTGACCATGTTCCGCACCGCACTGCTCGCCGCGTCGAGATCCGGCGCCATCCGCGGTCTGGTCGAGCGCACGCCGCTGACCCGGCCCGTCGTCAAGCGCTTCATCTCCGGCGACGACGTGGACGCCGCCATCGCCACCACCGGCGAGGTGCTGGCCGACGGCCGCTACGTCACGCTGGACCACCTCGGCGAGGACACCCGCGACGCCCGGCAGGCCGACGGCACCGTCGAGGCGTACCTGGAGTTGTTGCGCCGCTTGGCGGACGCCGGCTACGCCGACCGCGCCGAGGTGTCGGTGAAGCTGTCCGCGGTGGGCCAGTTCCTGCCCGTGGACGGCGAGAAGATCGCGCTGGAGAACGCGCGGCGGATCAGCGCGGCGGCGGGCGCGGTGGGCACCACCGTGACGCTGGACATGGAGGACCACACCACCACCGACTCGACGCTGGGCATCCTGCGCGAGCTGCGGGTCGACTTCCCGTGGGTGGGCGCGGTGCTCCAGGCCTACCTCAAGCGCACCGAGCAGGACTGCCGCGACCTGGCGCACGCCGGGTCCCGGGTCCGGCTGTGCAAGGGCGCCTACAAGGAGCCCGCGACGGTGGCGTTCCAGGACAAGGCCGAGGTGGACCGGTCCTACGTGCGGTGCCTCAAGGTCCTGATGGCGGGCGAGGGCTACCCGATGATCGCCTCGCACGACCCGAGGCTGATCGCGATCGGGCACGAGCTCGCCTCGTCCCGGGACGCGGACACCTACGAGTTCCAGATGCTGTACGGGATCCGGCCCGACGAGCAGCGCCGGATCGCCGCGGCGGGCAACCGCATGCGGGTCTACGTGC
The DNA here is from genome assembly GCF_040642015.1 of Actinosynnema sp. NPDC020468. Classification (NCBI taxonomy): domain Bacteria; kingdom Bacillati; phylum Actinomycetota; class Actinomycetes; order Pseudonocardiales; family Pseudonocardiaceae; genus Actinosynnema; species Actinosynnema sp. NPDC020468. The sequence continues at coordinate 206,531 of NZ_JBFAEO010000001.1, read as the reverse complement.
CCTACGGCGACCAGTGGTACGGGTACTTCATGCGGCGGCTGGCCGAGCGACCGGCGAACGTGGCGTTCTTCCTGCGCTCGCTGATCACGAAGGGCTGACGCCGGGCCAGTCCCGCACCACCATGCGCTGCATCCGGGCGCGCGCCGACTCCTGGTCGGGGTGCGCCCGGATCACGTCCTCCACCGCGTCGACCGCGTCGGTGAACCGGTCCGGCCCGGCGCCCGCCCGGCGCAGTTCCAGCACCGCCCGGTGGGCCAGCACCAACGCCCGGTCCAGGTCGTGCCCGCCGGCCGCGCACACGGTGGCGTAGCGGGACAGCGTCTCGGCCAGCGGCACGCCCGCCACGCCCGTCAGGTGGGCCAGCAGCACGGCCGTGCGCGCGTCCTGCACCTCGCCGCGCACTCCCGCCCGGCGGTGCAGCGCCCGGCCGAGCGCGGTCGCGTCGCCGTGCTCGCGCACCAGGTCCACCGCCTCCTCCGCGACCGCCGTCCGCTCGGGTCCGGTGACCAGGTCGGCCTGCTCGTCCACCGCCACCGCCAACCGGCGCAGCGCCGACGGGTCGTGCGCCGCGAGCCCGCGCAGCGCACGCACGCCCTCCTCGGAGGCCTTGCGCGCCTCCGGCAGGTGACCGGCCCGGCGCAGCAGCGACCCCAGCGCGCACAACGCGTCGGCCAGGTCCGACTCGAACACCCTCGGGTTGGCGTCGGCGAGCCGGCGCAGCACCGCGATCGACTCCTCCAGCAGCGCGACCGCGTCCGACGGCGCGGCGCGCGCGGCGAGCAGGGTCGCGACGGCGGCGAGCGTGCGGGCGAACTCCGGCTCGTAGCGCGGATCCGACTCGGCGACCGCGCGCCAGTGCACGACGGCCCAGTGCGCCGAGTGGTGCGCCTCCTCGGAGCGGCCCACGTCGAACAGCCGGATCGCCAGGTGGTGGCTGACCTTCGCGAAGTCCGGCCGGAACAGCGCCGGGTTGCGCTTGGCCAACTCCTGGTAGAGCCGGGACGCGCGGTCGACCGCGGCGAGCGCCTCGTCCCGCTGCTCCAGCGCGGCGTGCCGGATGCCCAGCTGCTCGCACGCGTGGGCGAGCCTGGGCGCGTAGTCGTCGTCCTGGGCGGCGATGTCGGTGTAGAGCGCGACGGCCTCCTCCGAGGTGGCCAGCGCGTCGACCGGGTGCCGCGTCGCCACCTGCGCGAGCACCAGGTCCGCCAACGACTCGGCCAGCGCGGCGCGGTACTCGGCCGGGTCCGCGCGCGCCAGGTCGCGGTAGAGCGCGACCTCCTCCCGTGCCGCGTCCAGCGCCTCCTCCTTGAGCGCGGCCAGCGCGGCCCGGGCGCCGAGCATCCCGTACAGCTCGGCCAGCTCCGCGGGGTCGGCGGTGCGCGCGCCGTCGTGCAGCAGGGTCCTGGTCAGCACCGCGGGCAGCGGGTCGCAGTGGAAGCGGGTGTCGTTGAAGACGTGCCGCGCCACGGCCTTGGCCGCGTCCGGGTCCTCGACCACGACGCGCAGGGTGGCGCTGGACGCGCGTGCCGCCAGGTCCGGCTCGGCGACGAACAGCGCGGCGGCGCGGCGGGCCACGTGCGGCCAGCGACCCGCGGCCCTGGCCAGGGTCTCCAGCGCGCGCGGCGACTTCTCCGGCTCGATCCGCTCGTCCAGCAGCGCGACGGCGAGCACGTCCTCGGCGAACCGGCCCTCGTCCACCGGGTCCGGGTCGGCGGCGGCCAGCCTGCGGACCAGGTCCACCGGGTCCGCGGCGGTCGTGCCGAGCACCGCGGCGAGCGCGGCCAGGTGCAGGTCGTGCGTCGTGCCGGTCGGCGCTCCGGCGTCCTCGTCCGGCTCGGGCCTGCCGAGTTCCCGGGCGAACGCGGCGCGCGCGTGCCGGAACGCGCCCTCGGGCGCGGTGCGCAGGTGGTGCTCGTCGGCCCGGTAGCCGAGGTCGGCCGCGCGCTGCCGGATCGCCGACCACCACCAGTCGTCGGACCGGGCGACCAGCAGCACCGGCTCCCGCGCGTCGCGCACCGCGCGCAGCAGGTCCGGCCACGGCACCAGGTCGGCGTCGTCGACCACCTCGACCCCGTCGAGCCGCCGCGCCAGCCGCGTTTTGCCCACACCCGCGCGGCCGTGCAGCAGGAGCACCTTGCGGCCGGCGCCGTCCCGCCACGCGCGCAACGCGCGCAGCTCCGCCACCCGACCGTGGAAGGGAACGACCTCGTGCCGCGGGTCCAGCAGCCGTCCAGGGGAGAACACAGGTCACATAGTGCACGTCGACACGCGCCACGAACGGGTGTCCCCCGAGGAGGGACGGAACCGGTAGTCGGCCGAGCACGGCGGGCGACCGCCGGGCAGCGCGCGCCGGGAACTGTCGGTGGTCGAGGGCACAATCGGCGCGTGCTCGTGGTCCTCGAACCCCACGCGGAGAACGCCGGTCGCCTCCGGCCGCTCTCCGACGCCGGCGTGCCCACCGGTCCGCCGGTGGCCACGGCCGACCTGGCGGGCGCGGTGGCGGAGTACGAGCGGTCGGCGCGGCCGAGGTGGCTGTGGGCGGCCACCGGCGAGGTGTACCCGGAGCTGCTGGCGCGCGGGGTGCGGGTGGAGCGCTGCCACGACCTCGGCCACGTGGAGGCGTTGCTGCTGGCCTACCAGGGCCGCCACCGCGAGCCGCGCGGGTTCGCCGCAGCCGTCGCCAGGCTGCGCGGGCTCCCGGTGCCCGAGGACGTGGGTCCGCGCCGGAAGTCGGCCCAGCCCACGCTGTTCGAGCCGGAGCGCGAGCGGCTGCCCGGTGACGCGGACCCGCTGGAGGCGGCCGTCGAGGTGTACGCGGCGCAGCGGCGGACGGCCGCCGGTGTCGCGCACGCGGGCGGGTTGCGGCTGCTGGCCGCGGCCGAGTCGGCGAGCGCGCTGGCCGCCGCCGAGATGACCCACTTCGGGCTGCCGTGGCGGGAGGAGGTCCACCTGGCGCTGCTGGAGGAGACGCTGGGTCCCCGCACCGCGCCGGGTGTGCGGCCGCGCCGGCTCGCCGTGCTGGCGGACGAGATCGCCGCCGCGTTCGGCCGGCCGGTCAACCCGGACCACCCGCCGGGCATCGTGCGCGCGTTCGCCCGGGAGGGCATCGACGTGCCGTCGGCGCGGGCGTGGGTGCTCAAGGACGTGGACCACCCGGCGGTGGCGCCTTTGTTGGCGTACAAGGAACTCGCGCGGCTGTGGGTGGCGCACGGCTGGTCGTGGCTGGACGAGTGGGTCGCCGACGGCCGGTTCCGGCCGGACTACGTGGTGGGCGGCGTGGTGTCGGGCCGGTGGGCGACGCGGGGTGGCGCGGCGTTGCAGATCCCGCGGGCGCTGCGCACCGCCGTGCGGGCGGACCCGGGCTGGAAGCTGGTCGCCGCGGACGCGTCCCAACTGGAGCCGCGGGTGCTGGCCGTGCTGTCCGGCGACCACCGGCTGGCCGCGGTGTCCGGCGAGGACGACCTGTACACGACGCTGGCCGCGGACGCGTTCGACGGCAAGCGCGACCGGGCCAAGATCGCCATGCTGTCCGCGATGTACGGCGGCACGAGCGGCGAGGCGGGCCCGCTGCTCGCCGTGCTGCGCAAGCGCTTCCCGGACGCGGTCGGCTACGTCGAGGCCGCCGCGCTGGCGGGCGAACAGGGCCGCATGGTCCGCTCCCGCCTCGGCCGCACCTCCCCGCCGCCGTCCGAGTCCTGGCACGAGGCCACCGGCAGCACCGACGACAGCGAGGACGCCGAACGCCGAGGCCGCCGCGTGTCCCGCGAGTGGGGCCGGTTCACCCGGAACTTCGTGGTGCAGGCGAGCGCGGCGGACTGGACCGCCGCCCTGCTCGGCGCCCTGCGCCGCCGACTGCACCTGGTCTCCCCCGAGTCGCACCTGGTGTTCTTCCAGCACGACGAGGTGCTGGTGCACTGCCCGGCGGAAGCGGCGGCCGCGGTGTGCCACGAGGTCACCGAAGCAGGCCACGAGGCCACCACCCTGGTCTTCGGCCCCACCCCGGTCCACTTCCCCCTGAAGGCCGAGGCGGTGGACACCTACGCCGACGCCAAGTAACCACCCGCCCCCGAACCACGAGCCGCCGCGCCCCGCACTGCGGCGTACCCCGCGTTCCGCTCTCCACGCCGCCGTTCCCACACACCGCCGATCCCGCCCGCTGCCCGATCCCACTCCGTGCCCGGTCCCGCCCGCCGCCGGGCTCCGCCCGCGCGGGACGCTGCGGAACGAGTCGCCTGCGAGCACCGCCCCCGGGCGGTCCCGGGGTGTGCCGCTGTTCGCCCCTGCCGTCGAGCCGGGCGACCAAGACCGCGTCACCACCGTCCGAGTCGCGGCCCGGCCGGCCGCGAGACGCGAACCCCGGCAGCGAACCCGGCGCCCCCACCTGCTCGAACGCGACGCGGAAAGGCGGTGGGGCGAGCACCGTGATTAGGCTCGGGGCGTGACCTACCGGGAGCGTCCGCTGCCCGGCTTCGCCTGCGCGTGGAGCCGGTCGACCGACGTGCGCGAGGTCGCGCTGGTGGTGCCGGACGGGCGCACCGACCTGATCTACGCCACCGCCACCGGTGAGGTCCTGGTCGCCGGGCCGGACACCGTCGGGCACCGCACCGAGATGGCGCCGGGCACCCTGCACGCGGTCCGCTTCGAGCCGGGCGTGGGGCCGGCGGCGCTGGGCGTGCCCGCGCACGTGCTGCTGGACCAGCGGGTGCCCCTGTCCGAGCTGTGGGGTGACACGGCGCGCCTCCAGGACGACCTGGCCCGCGCGGACGACCCGGCCCGGGTGCTGGCCGAGGCCGCCCGTGCCCGGTTGCGCGAATCACCACCCGATCCCGTGATCACCGCCCTGGTCCGCGGCCGGCGCGCGTCGGTCGGCCTGAGCGACCGCCAGGTGCTGCGCCGCAGCCTGGACGCGTTCGGCTACGGCCCGAAGGTGCTGCACCGCGTGCTCCGGTTCGACCGCGCGGTCGCGCTGGCCTGGCGGGGCGTGCCGTTCGCGGACATCGCGGTCCGCACCGGGTACGCCGACCAGGCCCACCTGGCGCGCGAGGTGAAGCGACTGGCCGGCGTCACCCTCGGTCAGCTGATCCGGCCGTAGGCGCGCAGCACCGACAGCGCCTCGATGGTCACGATCGGCCGCCACTCGAACTCGGTCACCGGCGTCCACACCGGCCACGCGAACGTCCACCCGCCGTCGTCCTTCCGCGCCGCCTCGAGCCCGTCCAGCGACCGCGCCACCTCGTCGTCGGTGAACCACCGCCGCGCCAGGCTGTCCGGCGTGGGCGCGTACTGGTGCGGCCGGTGCGTCTCGCCGGCGGCGTACCCCTCGTGCGCCTTCCCGTCACCGAGGTCGACCAGGCCCCGCTCCCGCACCAACCGCCCCACCCGCTCCGCCGCCACCTCGGCCCGCGCCCGGTCCGGCACGTGGTCCAGGAACTTCGCGCACGCCGCCACCTCGTAGGGGTGACTGCCCTCCATCGCGTCGATCCGCCGCCAGCAGTACTCGGTCGCCGCCCCGACCCACGGGTGCGCGCTGCCCACGCGGTGGAACACGCTCGCGCACAACGCGGTCATCAGCAGGTCGCTCTCCTCGGACACCTGCCACCAGGGCGCCCGGGGGTGATCGCGAGACGTGCCGAGGGCGTTGGGCACCCCACCGTCCGAAGTGGACACCGAGGCGAGGAAGTCGCCGGCCGACCCGACCCACGCGTCGTCACCGACCTCGGCCAACCACGACAACGCCGTGTAGGTGTGCAACGGCTGACTCGACGGCCCCCGTCCGTCCGGCTCGAGCGCGTGCCCGAACCCGCCGTCGTCGTTGCGGTACGCGAGCACCGCCGCGACGACCCCGTCCGCACCCCCGTCCCCGAACAGGAACTCGAACGCCCGCTGCTCCAGAACCCTGGCGTTGTGCCACACAAAACTCCGCGCTGCCTCGATCATGTCCCCGACGCTAGGCCGTTCCCCCTGCCAGGTCTTGAACGAATCGGACACCGCCAAACCGCCTCACCCGATCGTGACGCTGTGCCATCATCGGCAACGGGGTTTTCGGTGTGAGGGGAGCACAGCGATGGACAACTCTGCGGGGGGAAGACTGACCTTCGTCGCGGACACGGTGTCGTCGGGCCCGGCGGGGGCAGGGCTGGCGGCGGCGCGGACGAGGTTCAGCGTCGACCCCGACCAGGCGCAGAAGCTGATCGACGGGTTGAAGGAAGCACTGGAGCAGGTGATCGACTTCCGCCGCAACACCCTGGTGCTCGGCCAGATGGGTTCGCCCGGCAACGACGGCTACAGCCAGACCGCGGTCGAGTCGATGAAGACCTCGGCGGGCACCGAGGAGGGCGGCTACTCCTACGCGATCGCCAAGGCGCAGGACGTGATCGAGTCGACGATCACCCAGGTGCAGGACGCGCTGGACCAGTACAAGAACACCGAATCCGCCGTCGGCGACGCGTTCAAGACCAGGGGATGACCTCCGTGAAGCGAATTGTCGGCACCACGCTCGTCCTGGGGACCGCCGTGGTCCTGGCCGCGTGCTCGGCCTCGGACCCGGGGAAGCCCAAGCCGGAATCGACGCCCACCCGGACCTCGGCCACGGCCGGCACGGGGACCACGTCGACCTCGACGTCCGGCGGACCCGCGCTGGACATCGCCAAGTACCGGACAGCCCAGTGCGACATCCTCAAAGCGGACCAGTTGAGCGGACTCGGCCAGATCCGCGCGCCGGAGGCCACCCGGACCGACGCCGGGCCCAGCTGCAAGTACGCGGGCAAGGACTCGCTGGCGAACTCGACCTACGAGATCGTGTTCGCGGTGGGCAACGGCGCGTACGAGGACGTGCTGGCGAACAGCAAGAAGGCCGTGTTCTACGAAGAGGTCACGGTCGCGGGCCGCAAGGCCGTCAACGCCGACGTCTACGGCCAGAACCGGGATTGCAGCACCGCCATCAGCACGGGCGCGAAGGATTCCGTGCTGGTCGCGATCTCCGTGGCGAAGAACGACAGGACGGCGGCGGCCGAGAAACCCTGTGCGTTGACCGAGCGGCTCGGCGCGATCGTCGTCGCGAACCTGGGCGGGTGAGCGGATGGCACCGAGCGGTTCCGGGGTCGACCCGGCGGGGATCTCGTTGATGCAGACGGGTGTCGGCGCGGACAAGATCTACGGGTGGTTCCACGACGGCGACGGGCCGGAGAACACGACCGACCACGCCCAGCACCAGTGGAAGGCCTTCGCCGACGGTCACACCGCGATGAGCCAGTTGATCGACAAGGCGGTCCGGGAGTCCGGCACGTCGTGGGAGGGCACGGCGGGCGACCAGGCCCGTGCGTCGACCTCCCCGCTCGCGAGCTGGTCGCAGGTGGTGTCGCAGGCGGCGGACGTGGCGTCGAAGGGCACCGGCCACCTCGGTGAGGCGTTCCGCCTCGCGCGCAACTCGGTGGAGAAGCCGGTCGAGGTGCCCGACAAGCCCTGGTACAACGACGCGCTCCCGTGGGACACCGACTACGACGAGGCGGTCGAGAAGTCCCAGGAGGTCGACAACCGCAACCTCCAGGTGCTCAACACCTACGGCGGCACGGCGATGGACGTCGCCTCCGCGATGCCGACGTTCCCGGTGCCCGCCGACATCGGGGCGAACGTCGAGGAGCCCAAGCCGATCATCGAGCACCCCGTCCACCCCCGGGAGAAGCCGCCCCGGCCGCGGGGCAAGGGGCACGGCGAGGTCGGCGAGGAGCACGGCGAGGTCGAGGGGAAGGTCGAGGGGCACAACGGCGGCGACGACCGGCCCATCGGCATCACCGAGCCGTCCTGGGTGGTGCCGCCACCGCCGGGTCCGGGCGACACCGGCCGGGACATCCCCGGCCCCACCGACGGGGACACCAGGAAGTCGTGGACCCCCGGCCAGATCACCCCACCGGGTGTCACCCCACCCGGTGACCCGACCACCCGACCCGGCACCCCCGGTGGGCCCGGCGGCGGCCTGCCGTACGACCCGCGGCTGCCGTACAACCCGAACAACCCCAACGACCCGCGCAACCCGAACAACCGCGGCACCCCGCGCGTACCCGGCGTGCCCGGCGGACCAGGTGGCGGACGCGCCGGCACCGGCGGTCTGGGCGGTCGGGTGCCCGGCGCAGGGGGAACGCCCGGAGTTCCGGGCGGTCCCGGCACGGGCGGGCTCGCGAGCGGCGGCACGACCGGCGCGCTCACCGAGCGCGGCGGCGGCTTCGGGCCCGGTGGTCAGGGCGGTTTCGGGCCCGCCGGTTCCGGCGCGCGCGGCGCGGGAGCGGGTGCCGGCATGGGTGGGATGGGCGGCGCGGGTGCGCCGAACGGCGAGGGTGACGAGGACAAGGAGCACCGGTCCGCGTCCTACCTCCAGGAGACCGAGGACATCTTCGGCGACGGCGCGATGGTCGCCCCGCCCGTGATCGGCGAGTAAGAGCGACTAGGGGGGAACGTGCTGCGGACCAGGGTCGCCATCCCGGTCGTCGCGCTCTACAACGCCTGGCAGTCCGAGGGGCTGCCGACGCTGCACACCGCGCTGCTGGCCAGGGTCGACTACGAGGAAGGCCGGTTGGAGGGCGGCGACGTGAGCGGCCTGGCCGACCTCGCGCGCCGGGGGTGGGCCGACCTGGAGCGGCTCGGGTTGGCGAGGGGGCGGCAGGCGCACCCGGACCTGGCCCGGTCGCTCAAGCTGGTCGCGAACGCGGGCGCCGAGTACTACGGGTTCTTCAGCGACGGCGACGGTGACACCCGCAGCGCGCTGGTCGTCCGGTCGGGTGACGACGCGCTGCGCGTGGTCCTCCGGGCGGACGCGCACTTCGTGCTGGAGCCGGTGCGGGCGCAGGACGCGGCGCAGTCGCTGGTGGCGGCGTTGCCGGAGGCGAAGCCGGGTCGCGGGGGCGTGCTCTCGCTGCCCGAGGACGCGGTGGACGAGCGGCGGCCCCGGCACCGCGCGGACGACGAGGGCGGCTCGTTCCTCCAGCCCAGCACGCCGACGGGCGCGTACGCGCAGGAGGCGCAGTCGGTGCGCGACCTGCTCGGGCAACGGCGGACCGGCGGCGGGCAGCTGTTCGCCGCCCGCCGCGACCGCTTCGGCCGCAAGCAGCGCTGCGCGACGCCGTTGACCTACTTCGACACCGACACCGGCCGCTACCTGACCACGAAGGAGGGCGGGCGCGACGGCACGCCGTGGATCACCGTGCAGCCGGCCGACTTCACGACGCTGCGGGACCGCGTGAGCCGGCTCGGCGAAGGACTTCCCGGCTGAGCTCGGCCGGGCTGCGGTGCCCGGACAAGCCGAGCGTCAGGTCGAAGTCGGCCAGCAGGCTCCGCAGCACGTGCCGGACCCCGACCTGCCCGCCGTGCGCGAGCCCGTACGCGTAGGGCCGTCCCAGCAGCACCGCCTTGGCACCGAGCGCGAGCGCCTTCACGACGTCCGCGCCGGTGCGCACCCCGGAGTCGAACAGCACGTCGACCTGCTCGCCCACGGCGTCGGCGATCTCCGGCAGCACCTCCAGCGACCCGACCGCGCCGTCCACCTGCCGGCCGCCGTGGTTGGACACGACGATCCCGTCGACACCGGCGTCGACGGCCTTGCGCGCGTCGTCGGGGTGCTGGATGCCCTTGAGCACGATCGGCCCGTCCCAGTGCTCGCGCAGGAACGGCAACTGGTCCCACGACCGGTCGGTGCCGGTGTAGAGCTGCACCCACCGCAGGATCGCCATCGGCAGGTCGTCCTCGGGCGCCGCCTGCAACCCGGCCCGGAACGCGGGGTCGGAGAAGGGGATCGCGGTGCCGACGCCGCGCAGGAACGGCAGGTAGGCCTGGTCGAGGTCGTGCGGCCGCCACGCGAGCGTCCACGTGTCGAGCGTGACGACGAGCACCCGGTACCCGGCCTTGCGCGCCCGGTCGAGCACGCTCGCGCACACGTCCGGGTCGTTGGGCCAGTACAGCTGGAACCACCGAGCCGCGTCCCCGGCCGCCTCCGCGACCTCCTCCAGCGTGTGCGAGGACGCCGACGACAACACGAACGGCACCCCCAACTCCGCCGCGGCGCGCGCGGTCGCGAGTTCCCCGTCGGGGTGCAGGATCGACTGCACCCCGATCGGCGCGAGCAGCACGGGTGCGGGCATCTCGGTACCCAACACGGACACCCCGAGGTGCCGCGTGGTGGCGTCGGTCAACATGCGCGGCACGATCCGCCACTCCCCGAACGCCTCCCGATTGGCCCGAACCGTCTCCCCACCTCCGGCCCCACCGGCCACGTACCAGAACGGCCCAGGCCCCAACCTCTCCCGCGCCGACGCCTCCAACGCGCCGGGATCGGTGGTCGCCGGCGGCACGTTCCCGGCGAGCCCCTGGAGGTAGATCTCGTTCTGGTACGCGGCGAATCCGGTCATGATGTCCCTCATCCCCCGCCCGGGCCGTCCACCGGCCGTCAGCGGCACCGTCGGCGTCGTCGGTCTGCGGATCATGCTGGTTCCCGGCCGGCGACCCCGCAAGCACACGGTCGACCGCCTGGCGCGCCTGTTCCCTGCGAGGCGGCAGCAGGTGCGTGTAGACCCGCATCCTGAAGGCCGAATCCGAGTGCCCGAGCCACTCGGCGAGCGCCTTGATCGACTCCCCGGCGTCCAGCAGCACCGGGGGCGTAGGAGTGCTGCAGCGCGTAAATCCCGTCCTGCCGCAGAGTCCGCTCGACTTTGGCCCGGCTGAGAGCCAGCGTGCACACGTACTGGTTGAAACCATCCCGCCGGACCAGCTTGCCGTACTGGTTGACGAGGCTCAACGAGACGTGCCAGGCTCACCTTTCGCCTCCCTCCACGGCAAGGTCACCTCGACCGGCGGGAACTCCGCCACGTAGGCGTCAAGGTCCCGCAGCATGCTGCCTGGAAGCGGAACATCCCACTCCTTGCCACGTTTGGGCGGAGCGAAGACCGCACACCATCAAGGTCTACCTCATCAACAACAACGAAGCCTTCTTCGACTCCTGCCCCGTCCTCGAGAACGTCCTCCCTCCAAGGCGGCCACCCCAATTCATCTACGACCTCATGACGAAGACGCCACCCTCTTCCACCACAGCACCACCGACGGCGACACCAGCACGGGAAGCCAGCCTCGAATGTGGTTCGACAGCTTATGGGCACGATAGCCATGGGGGTACAAGCGATGGCCCTGGACTCAAATCCGAGCAAATTCCCAGAAGCCCCGCAAAACATCATCGCAACCACCGCCGCACTCCTGCTCGACTACGACGGTCCGGCCTGTTCAGCATTCTTTAACACTCCTGCCCACTACGTAACACCTCAGCTTCGCGACGTTTTGGCGGGCAGCAGTCACCTTGAACTTCTTTCGGGAGCCGAGAAATCTCAAGACCCTTTCAATACCCACACCCAGCTGCTGAACTCGACAACAACGAAGCGCACTATGCATAAGCAGCTCTGCGAAGCCCACGAGATCAAAGCCGTCAAGACTACGGAATCCACCATTGGTCCAAATTCGGTCATCAGGGTCCGAAGTGCCACCAGTCGTAGGTGTGCGATCGCAAGTAACAATTCTTTTACAAGGATAGCAACTCATCCCAATCTACCCGATCTTACACATTAGATACGCGCGGTTCTTGTGCGCACTAAGCCCGACCCCTTTCCATTAAACCCGAACCCTCTCTACCAAGTGCCGAAAACGCGCCGGGCTTCGTTGCCTCAGTGCAGCTTCGCCATAGACTCCATATTCGACCCGAAAGCCTCTAATGCTGCCGGAATCAAATTTCCGACTCACGTCAACAAGCCCGGAAAGAATGAGATACTCAAGCAGTTTTCAGCCTCACCGGCCTACATGGGAGAGTATCGAAAACGTCAGATAGAAACCAGTAGGGTCCAACTGAGATCGATCTCGCCCCACTCGCAAGAACGCTCGATAAGACTCCTCCGTCAGCGCCGCAACAGCTCTCCGTCCACGTATTCGACAAGCTCCGCCAGCGTCGCAAAAATCGGCGCTTGGCCATCGCGGTTTCGCCATGACCTGCGGATGTATTCCGTCGCCGCACGCTCGCCCCCAACAGCGTCGGCGTACGCAGTCGCACAGGACAGATAAAGGCCATCGATCAGATCATTCGCTTGCCACTTTCTACTAGAGTCGGAAAGCCGAAGCGCCATTGTATCGAAATAGAGTCCCAAGAACGGCAACCGTGCAATGTCACTCTCACGGTGGACTATAACCCAATCACGAAATTGCTCGACCGAAAGATTTGCAACCGCCGCCATCTTTGCAATCTCGCGATGTACGTCGGAGAAGGCAGCCAGAAGTCCCAACTTTCGCTTCCTCGCCGAGCTTTCGCGCTTCGCCGCAAACTCCGACGACAGTCTTTGGTGATATACAGCCCACTTCGAGTAGTGCACTCTATCGTCGATACTCTGCGGATCGACAAGAGTGTCATATGTCGAAGATACCTCTGTAAGCCAAATCCAGACTTCCGTCAGGAGCGGCGGAAGATCATTGTGCGGTCCTTCCGGGTGCCAGGCCGCCGACCGGCCCGCATAAAGTCTAGAATGATCCAGGCAGAAAACCGGTTCGACTTCCCTTTCAGTGGACAGGTACCGCCTTGTCAAAGCCGACAAAGCTTCATCTTGCCGCACGTCGATGGGGTCACGCATTATCCATCCGCGGGATGCGCCCAGCATCACGGTAGCAAGGTTCTGACGCTTTTCCGCATAGGTGGCGGAAGTCTCAATCATGTGCGCCGAGGACAGCGGGAGCACAATCTTTCCGCTGTTCGCAAGGGAAAGAATCCTGAGGGCCGCCTCCTTGACCCGTTCGCTAATACGCCCACCATAGACTGCGTTGGCAATCGCACTCCAATGACACTGGTCCAGGTATATAACCGGCCTTCCCATAAGAGGTTGATCCACCAGGCCGAACCCAGCCTCTGCCGAGACAACACCTCCGCCAGGAAGGACCATCCAGAGAAGACGCTCGGCAATCATATAACAAGTCTTTCTTATGCGAATCTCCTCAACTGGCGGCGAGACGATCGGGAAAACCGCAGCTCTCCCGCCTCTTAGCACGACCATCCCCTCCCCTTCATCGTAGTCCACAACGAACGCCTCGAATCGTTCCGCAAGAGCTTCGTATTCATTCGAATGCCCCATGCATTCACCCCTTCCCAAACCTTCAGCGCCAACCCAAACGCCAAACTAGCGACCGGAGCATACGATCAAGAGGCCAATGTATCCACAGAATTCGGCCAGTGCGAGCGACGATCCATGTCCAGGCTCCAGGCGCTGCCGAATTTAGCTCTATGGGATTGGGGCACAGCCAGGTCCGGCTCACGTTGGCACCGGCTCCCGAATCGCGGCACGCCGGGCTCCCGCTTCGCTCCGCCCTTCGGCCGCGCGCGGAGCCGGTGCACGTGGACGGGATGGCGGCGAGCTTCCTACGAACCGGCTTCTCGCACCCAGGCCGGGCGAATCGCGCGCTCCAAGACCTGGCATCGCTGGGCACGGCGATTGACTGCCGCGACGGCTTCGCCGCCTTGCCAACGAGGACGGTTGGCGGCTCAGCCGGAGCTAGTACAGACAACACAAGTAGGCCCCGGTGCTGTCACCTTGGCGGCAGCACCAGGGCCTACCTCAGCCCAAAATTGATCGTCTCCAGGCTGTATCCAGGCCGTGGAACGTCAGGCAGTCACGAGAACCTGCGAGAACTAACGAGAAAGTTCCCGCAGGTCAGACCGCTTCCGCCCGGCTTCGTAGTTGGCCAGCCCGAAGCGCACTCGGAAGATCTCGTTCTGGTACGCGGCGAATCCGGTCATGCGCCCACCTTCCTACGCGAACAGCCTCCGGGGTAGCAGCCAGGTCAGCTTGTCGGACCGCAGCACGGCCAGCGGGCCCACCACGGCGAGCAGCAGCACGTACCCCGCGACGAACGGCGCGACTCGGGAGTCCAGGCCGGCCGTCACCGCCATCGCCGCCAGGACCAGGGAGAACTCGCCTCTCGTCAGGACGGTCAGGCCGATGTCCACGGCCTGCTGCCGGTCGAACGAGTGCAGCTTCGCCGCGTACAGCCCGGCACCCAGGTTCAGCACGATCGTCACCAGCACCGCCACCAGGATCGGGATCCACACGGTGCCCAGCGCCCTCGGGTCGATCGACAGACCGAAGATGAAGAAGAACAGGGCGCCGAACGCGTCGCGCAGCGGCAGCACGAGTTTGTGCACGCGCGGTGCCACGCCCGAACCTCCCAGGACGGCGCCGACCATGAAGGCTCCGATCGCGTCGGACACGCCCAGTTCGTGCGCCACGGCGGCTCCCGTCACGGCCACGCCGACGAAGCACACGACCAGCAGTTCGTCGTCGGCCGAGCGGAACAGCCTGGTGACCACGCGGCCGCCCCACCGCGCGATGGAGGCAAGCAGCAGCAGGAACAGGAACGCCTTGCCGAAGTCCAGCAGAGCGCGCACCCCCGACGTGCCGCTGAGCACCGGCTGCAACACGGCCAGGTACAGCGCCAAGAACACGTCCTCGATCACGATGATGCCCATGACCAGCCGCGACTCGGGGTTGCGCAGCCGGTTCGCCTCCACCAGCAGCTTGGTCACGATCGCCGACGACGAGATGCCGATGGCGCCCGCGATCACCAGCGCCTCGCGGGTGCCCCAGCCCAGCAGGAAGCCGAACGCCAACCCGCCGCCGATGTTGAGCGCCAGGTACCCGACGCCCGCGTAGGCGAGCTTGCGCCCGCCGGACACCAGGTCGTCGACGGAGAACTCCAGGCCCAGGTAGAAGAGCAGGAACACCAGGCCGAGCCCGGCGAGCACGCCCATCTCGGCCGGGTCGTCCACAAGGGACAGTCCGGGTGTGTTGGGTCCGAACAGGATCCCGGCCACCATGAACAGCGGGATCGTGGGCAGTCCGATCCGGACACCCGCCCGCCCGATGATCCCGGCCGCGAGGAAGGCGCCCCCGACGGCCAGCAGTGCGTGTCCCGTGTTCATCGTCGGTCCTCCAAGGCGATCGCCACCGGTGCGGCCGTGAGAACGGTCGAGACGGTACCGGCGACGACGCCGATCAGCAGCGCGGTGGCGAAGTCGGCGAGCGAGCCGTCACCGAGCACGAGCAGGGCGGCGAGCACGAACAGCACGCCGATCCCGGTGTTCACCGTCCGCGGTACGGTTTGCAGCACGGCCGTGGACACCAGCGAGCGGTACGCGGTTTTGCGCCCCGCGGTCCGCTTCAACTCCCTCACCCGGTCGAACACCACGACCGAGTCGTTCACCGAGTACCCGATCACGGTCAGCAACGCCGCCAGGAACACCCCGTCGGCCGTCTTGCCCAACCACGCGAACGCGCCGATCAGCACCGCCACGTCCGACACCAGCGCGGTCACGGTCGCGAGCCCCAACCGCCAGTCGAACCGCACGGCCAGGTAGACCAGCTGCGCCGCCACGGCGATGGCCAGCGCGATCACCGCGTTGCGGCGCAGCTCGGACCCGAGGCTCGGCCCGATCAGCTCGTTCGCCACCTGCTCCGCGCCACCGGTGGCCCGGTCGACCGCCTCGCCCACCCGGACGGCGGCCGCGTCGTCGATCGGACCGGTGCGCACCGACACGCCCGTGGTGCCGGACGTGGCGACGACCGCGTCGGGGAACCCGGCCGCGACCAGCTCGGCCCGCACCCGCGAGGCGTCCACGGCGGACGCGGTGTAGTCGATCATCCGGCCGCCGGTGAACTCCACGCCCAGGTCGAGCCCGCGCACGAGCAGCCCGGACAGCGCGACCAGCACCACCAGCACGGCCGCCGCCAACCACCTCCGGGGACGCCCGAACAGCGCGAACCCGCGCGAGGTCAACCAGGTCCGCACCCGGCCGAGGTCGTGCAGCCCGCTCCACGTCGGCCGGCGTTCCAGCAGCGGCATCGCCAACCGCAGCAGCACGCGGGACAGCACGAGCGCGCTGAACAACGACGCCAGCACCCCGATCGACAGCGTGACGCCGAACCCCTTTACCGGCCCGACCGCGAGCCAGAACAGCAACCCGGCCGCGAGCAGCGTGGTGACGTTGGAGTCGGCGACCGCGCTCAACGCGCCGCGGAACCCCTGGTCCACCGACCGCGGCAGCCGTCGTCTGCGGGCGAACTCCTCCCGGGTCCGCTCGAACACCAGCACGTTCGCGTCCACCGCCATGCCGATCGCCAGCACGAACCCGGCCAACCCGGGCAGCGTCAACGTGGCGCCGACCGCGAGCAGCGCCGCGTAGGACAGCACCGCGTACCCGACCAGCGCGAGCACCGCGATCAACCCGGCCAGCCGGTAGGCGAACACCAGGAACAGCCCGGTCAGCGCGACGCCGATCACCGCGGCCCGCGCGGACGCCTCGATCGCCTCGGCGCCGAGCGTGGGCCCGACGGTCCGCTGCTCCACCACCTCGACCGGCACCGGCAGCGCGCCGGACCGGATGACCAGGGCCAGCTCGGCGGCCTCGGCCTGGCCGAACCGCCCGGTGATCTGGGTGCTGGTCCCGATCATGCCGGTGCCGCAGGCCACCGACGGGTCGACCTGGGGCGCGGACACCACCTGCCCGTCCAGCACGAACGCGATCCGCCGCCGCGGGTCGCCCGCCGGGAAACACGCCGCGGCGCCGGTCGCCCGCTGCCACCGCCCCGGCGCGTCGCCCTGGAACTCCACGGTCACCTGGTGCCCGACGCCGGTCTGGTTCGGCGCGCCGCGGGCGTCCTTGACGCCCTCGCCGGTCAGCACGGGTTCACCGAGCGCGAGGGTGTCGCCCTCGGGCGTGGGCACCTCACCCGGTCCGGTGACCGGACGCACGGTCAGCTGGGCGGTCCGGCCGAGCACCTCGACGGCTTCGGCCGGGTCCTGGACGCCGGGCAGTTCCACGACGATCCGGTTGTCGCCCGAGCGCGCGAGGACGGGTTCGGCCACGCCCAGCTCGTCGACGCGCCGGCGCAGCACCTCCAACGCGCGGTCGGTGGCGTCGGAGGACGCCTCGGGCGGGGTCTGGAGCACGATCTGGGTTCCGCCGCGCAGGTCGAGCCCGAGGCGGGGTTGGCTGGTGAGCAGGACGAACGCGGACGCGGCGAGCACGCCGAGGGACAGCAGCCCTCGGACGAGGAGTTCTCGCCGCGCCGAAGGGCGCGACATGGGTGAAGGGGACCTTCCGGTCAGAAGGAACGAGAGGGGGCGCTCAGGAACCGGAGGTCACGGGCGGCGCGCGTTCGCCGAGGGGCACGCGGTCGTCGGACGGCGACACGCGGTGCGCGGGGTGGACGACGTCCTCGCGGACCGGCGGCACGGGTGTCACGTGCACCGGCGGCTGCACGCCGTCCAGCGGCTTGCCGAGAAGTCCGTGCTGCTGCACGGGGTGCGCGGTCGTGAGGCGCGTGGGCGCGCCGGGCAGGTGGGCGGCCTCGACCGACGAGGACACCGCGACGACCACGTCGGAGGTGGTCGCGGGCACGGGTCCGGACACGACGAAACCCGCGATCAACGCCAGGATCGCGAGCACCGCGCGTCGGGTCATCCGCGCCTCCTCCCGCGAACCAGGTTACCGACCGCCACCGAGAACGACGACCGCTCCACCGACGAGTGAGCACAACCAGGCGATCACGAGCGGCTGCATGGTCGACGCGCCGAGCAGCAGCGCGACGGCCCACCCGGTCAGGATCACCAGCGCCGCCAGGAAGAGCACGCCGACGGTCGCGACCTTGGGCCGGTGCCGCGGCAGGTGGAACAGGGCCCGCCGCACGCCACGCCCGGCCCGCCACACCAGTTGCCCCACCACGCCGAGGCAGCCCAGCACGAGCGCGAGCACCACCCACCCGAGCCACGGCGTCGGCCGCGGCATGCCGGCCAGCAGCACCAGCAACCCGCCCGCCACGAGCACGGACGCGAGCCGGGACAGCGTCGGCCACACCAGCCGGTGCGCGGCGGCCAGCACGTCGGCGCCCGGTGAGGACGCGGTCGTGCCCCGCCGCCGGCGGACCGTCTCGAGGTTCGCCCGCGCGTCGTCGTCGGACGGGTCGAGCCGCAACGCGGTGCGGTAGGCGAACTCGGCGGTGCCCCAGTCGCGCACCCGCAGCGCCGCGTCGCCCAGCACCTGGTAGGCCCGCGCCTCGTCGGGCGCGAGCCGCACCGCCTCCCGGCCGACGGCCACCGCCTGCGCCCGCCCGTCCGGGTCGGCGGCCAGCACCTCGGCGAGCACGACCTGGCACCGCCAGTCGGAAGGCTTGCGCCGCACGCACTCCCGGGCCGCCACGGTCGCCTCGACGTGCCGGTCCAGCTCGCTCAGCGCGAGCGCGGCCAGCCGTTGCGCCCACGCGTGGTCGCCGTCGAGCACGAGCGCGCGCTTGGCCGCGTCCAGCGCCGGGTCGGGCTCGCCCACGTCGAGGTGGGCGGCGGCGAGCCGGCACCACGCCTCGGCGTGCCGGGGTTGCACGGCCAGCGCCGGCCGGAGCAGCGCGATGGCCTGGCGCGGCAACCCGCGCGCGGTCAGCTCGGCCGCCTTGACGACGACCGCGGAGATCGGCTCGGACATCGCACCTCCCGGGAGAAATCCCGCACAGTGTGCCGGCGCGCCCGAGCCGACCGGATCGGGTGACCTCAGCCCACCGCCAGCGTCCGCACGGCCCGGTGCGCCTCCTCGCGCGACTCGTCGGCCAGTCCCTTGAACTGGGCCAGTTCCGCGCGCGCGTGCGCCATGGTCATCTCCGCGTGCACGAACTCCAGCCGCCGGTCGAGCCCGAGGAAGCCGAGCACGGCGCGCAGGTAGGGCTCCTGGAAGTCCATCGGCGCGCGGGGCGTGCCCGGTCGGTACGAGCCGCCGCGCGCGGTGACCACGACGACCCGCTTGTCGCCCAGCAGGGTGCCGCCGCCCTGGGCGTCGGCGATGAACTCGGGCGCGGCGATCCAGTCCAGCCACGCCTTGAGCGACGACGGGATCGTGAAGTTGTACATCGGCGCGCCCAGCAGCACGGTGTCCGCGACCAGCACCTCCGCCTCGACCTCGCGGGCCAGCGGGTGGTCGCCGCCGGACGCGCGCAGGTCCACCACGTCCGCGCCCACGTGCGGCAACGGGTCCGCGCCGAGGTCGCGGTAGCGGTAGCCGCCCTCCGGGTGCTCCGCGCGCCACGCGGCGGCGAACGCGGCGGTGACCTCGCGGGACACCGATCCCTCGGCGCGCACGCTCGTGTCGATGTGCAGCAGGTTCCCCATGATTGTTCTCCCTCAAGAAGTTCTTGAACGAGAACATATGCTCGAAGTTGTTCCTCGTCAAGATGTTCTCACCTCGGAAGGTTGTCCCGGCCGCGTATGCTGGGGGTATGGATCTGGCTCCCGACCCCCAGTGCGTGAGCAGGTCGGGCCTGAACTGGATGCTGCACCGGGCCGCGCAGAAGCTGGGCGCGATCGCGCAGGAGGCGGCGGGCAGGCACGGCATCACCACGCGTGGGCAGATCGTGCTCACCGCGCTGGTCAGCGAGACGTGCCGGCGCACCCAACTGGCGCTCGGGCACGCACTGGGCCTGGACAAGACGACGCTCACCGCGGAGCTGGACCGGCTCGAGCGGGCCGGCCTGGTGGTCCGGCAACCGGACCCGAACGACCGGCGGGTGCGACTGCCGGTGATCACCGACGAGGGCCGCGCGGTCCAGCGCGCCGTCGAACGGCTGCACGACGAGGTCGAGTCGCGCTTCACCCAGGACCTGACCCCGCAGGAGGCCGAAACCCTGCGGGGCCTGCTGCACCGGCTGATCGCGACCGAGGGTCTGCCGGACAGCGGCTCCTGCCTCTAGCTACACGAGGTCGCCCGGCGCCGCGGTGCGCAACTGGTCGGGCGAGACGGCCGCGTGCGCGTCGACCAGCGCCTGGAGCGCCGTGCCGTCGTCCCACTGGTTGACGTTCATCGCCGCGCGCAGCCTGCCGTCGCGCAGCCAGTACGCGGTGAACTCCCGGCGCTCCAACGATCCCCGCACCACCAGCCGGTCGTTCTCCGGGTCGGCGAGCCCCCGGTACTCCATGCCCAGCTCGAACTGGTCGGAGAAGAAGTACGGCGAGGCCTGGTACGGCTCGGCCGCGCCCAGCACGGAACCCGCGACGTGGACGCCCTGGTCCTTCGCGTTGGCCCAGTGCTCGACCCGGACCCGCCCGTCGTAGCGCGGGTGGTCGTGCGCGGCGATGTCGCCGATCGCGAACACGTCCGGGTCCGACGCGCGCAGCGCCGCGTCGACCGCCACTCCCCCGTCGGCGAGCGCGAGCCCGGCCTCCCGGGCGAGCGCGGTGTTCGGCGCCGCGCCGACACCCAGCACCACCACGTCGCCCGCGACCTCGGTGCCGTCGGCGAGGCGCACGCCGTCCGGGGTGAACCCGTCCACGCCGACGCCGAGCCGCCACCGCACGCCGTGCGCCTCGTGCAGCTCGCGGAAGACGCCGCCGACGGTCGGGCCGAGCACCCGGCGCAGCGGCACGTCCACCGGGTCGACGACGGTGACCTCCGCGCCGCGGGTGCGCGCCGCGGCGGCCACCTCGCAGCCGATCCAGCCCGCGCCGACGACCACCACCCGCGCGCCCTCGACCAGCTTCTCCCGCAGCGCCAAGGAGTCCTCGACGGTGCGCAGCGTGTGCAGACCTGGGAGGTCTGCGCCCGGGACGGGCAGCGCGCGCGGCGTGGAGCCGGTCGCGAGTACCAGCCGATCGTACGAGTGCTCGGCGCCGGTCGAGTCGACCACGACGTGGTCCGCGAGCCGCACCGCGGTGATCTCGACGCCGAGGCGGAGGTCCACCTCCTCGTAGAACTCCGGCTCGTGCACCCGGTTGGGACCGTCCGCGGCGCCGAGCAGCACGTCCTTCGACAACGCGGGCAACTCGTAGGGCCGGTGCCGTTCGCGGCCGAACACCACCAGGTCACCGCCGTAGCCGCGGTCCCGGAGCGCACCGGCCGCCGAGGCGCCCGCCAAGCCCGACCCGACAATCACCACGCGTTGCGGTTCAGCCATTTTTCACTCTCCCAGGTGACCAAGCCGAGGACTGCGTGCGACGCTATCGGCAGCTCGGCACGGTTGCCCGTCGGGAATTCCCGTCATGACCTCGATCCACACGCGTCTCCACCGCGGGAGCGCGCGGATTGGTCCGAGCACCCGCGTCGAGAACTGGTGGAGGTACGGAGACCGTGGGCTCACCCCAGGAGTGGCAGATCGCCTGTCGCGACATCGCGTCGCGCCGCCGCGACATGACCGTGTTCGTCAGCCAGGGCCACGTCGTGGTGACCGTGCCGCCGGGCGAGGCCGCCGTCCTCACCCCGCTGGAGGTCGGCCGGTTGCGCGCCGCGCTGCGCGACGCCGTGGTCAACGCCTCCGGCACCGACTGACCCCACCGACCGGCACCACAGGGAAACGGCCCGCCGCCGTTCCCGAATTCGGGCCGACCTCTTCCTACTCACGGGTAGGAAGTGCCAGTATCGGGACGTGAGCAGCGACGGCGTCCCCGAATCGCCCGCACCGAGGGCACCCGTCGACCGCCCGGTCACCCGCGCGGTCGACGCCCTGCGCGCGCTCGGCACCCTCGTCCGCTCCGGCGTGGTGCGGCCGATGGCGCCGGCGCGGCTGCTCGGCGTGCTGGACGCGTACCTGCGCTGGGACATCACGATCGCGATGGGTTACGCGGTCGGCGCGGCGCGGCACCCGGACCGGCCCGCGATCGTCGACGAGCGCGGCACGCTCAGCTACGCCCAGGTCGACCGGCGGACCACCAGGCTGGCCAACGGGTTGCGCGACCTCGGCGTCGGACCGGGCGACAAGGTCGCCGTGCTGTGCCGCAACCACCGGGGTTTCGTGGAGACGCTCACCGCGTGCGTCAAGCTCGGCGCGCACGCCGTGCTGCTCAACACCGGGCTGAGCGCGGGCCAGGTCGCGACCGTGCTGCGCGAGCAGGACGTGTCGGTCGTGGTGGCGGACGCCGAGTTCCGCCCGCTGCTGCGCAACGCCCCGCGCGACGTCCGCCGGGTGACGGCCTGGGTCGACGGCCCCACGAAGGCGCGCACCCTGGACGACCTCGTCGCCGGCGCGTCGGACGCGCCCCCGCGCCGGGGTGGACCGCGCGGCCGGATGATCGTGCTCACCTCCGGCACCACCGGCGCGCCCAAGGGCGCGAAGCGGCCGGAACCCGCGAGCCTCGCGCCCGCCGCCGCGCTGCTGTCCCGGATCCCGCTGCGCGCGGGCGACCGGTTCGCGGTGCCGGCGCCGCTGTTCCACACCTGGGGCCTCGCCGCGTTCCAACTCTCGCTCGTGCTGGGCGCGACCCTGGTGCTGCGCCGCGGTTTCGACCCCGCGCTCACCCTGACCGACGCGCGCGAACACGGTGTGGCCGCGATGTTCGTCGTTCCCGTGATGCTGCAACGGGTTCTGGAGCTGCCCGGCCGGCCGCACCTGCCGGAACTGCGGGTGATCGCGTCCAGCGGCTCGGCGCTGCCGCCGTCGGTCGCCCGCCGGTGCCTGGACGGGTTCGGCCCGGTGCTCTACAACCTCTACGGCTCGACGGAGGTGTCCTGGGTCAGCGTCGCGCGCCCCGAGGAACTGGCGCGCCGACCCGACACCGCGGGCCGCCCGCCGCGCGGCACCCGGCTGGAAATCCTGGACGACGAGGGGAACCCGGTGCCCGCGGGCGCGACGGGCCGCGTCTTCGTGGCCAACGACATGCTGTTCGACGGCTACACCCACGGCTCCGGCAAGGAGGTCCGGCGCGGCCTGATGGCCACCGGCGACGTCGGGCGCCGGGACGCGGACGGGTTGCTGTACGTGCTGGGCCGGGACGACGAGATGGTCGTGTCCGGCGGCGAGAACGTGCACCCGCGCGAGGTCGAGGACCTGCTCGCCGGACTGCCGGGTGTGCGCGAGGTGGCCGTGGTCGGTGTGCCGGACGAGCGGTTCGGGCAGCGGCTCGCCGCGTACGTCGTGCGCGCGGAACCCGGTGTGCCGGACGAGGACGCGGTCCGCGCGCACGTCCGGGCGCACCTGGCCAGGTTCTCCGTGCCGCGCGACGTGGTGTTCGTGGACGCGCTCCCGCGCAACGCCACCGGGAAGGTGCTGAAGCGGGAACTCGGGTGAGTATCCTCCGGTGCCGGGGGCGAGCCGAGGATGACCATCTCAGTCCAGCGAACGTCCGAGCCGGGCGCCAACGCGGCCGCGAACCTGCGCGAGGCGCGGCTGGCCCTGGACGAGGGCAGGCTGAGCGACGCCATGGAGTCCGCCGAGAAGGCGCTGGCGGCGTACTCCTGGCTGGACGACGCGGAGGGCGTCGCGCACGCGCTGCTCGCGCAGTCCGTGGCGATGGGCAAGCGCGGGCTGTTACCGGGCGCGCTGGACACCATCGACCGGGTCCAGGAGATCGCCGAGGCCAACCGGCACGTGGGGTTGCAGGCGTGGTGCGCCTACGCGCGGTCGGTGGTGGAGCTGCGGTTGGACTCGCGCGAGCGGTCCATGCACTCGCTGGCCCGCGCGCTGGGGCTGGCCGAGCTGACCACCGACGCCGAACTCGTCGGGTCGATCCTCTACGAGCAGGCCAAGGTCATGCGCTCGCAGTACCACGAGCACTGCATGATCCGCACCGAGGACGCCCGGTGCAGCCCCGACGGTGAACCCTGCGTGCGCAAGCTGCGGCGCGCGGAGTCGTTGTGCGCCATGGTCCGCGACCGCTGGAAGCAGCTGGACGAGCCGGTGCGGATGGCCCGGCTGAACCTGCTGCTCGCGCACGTGCGGCTGGACCTCGGCGAGGTGGAGCGGGCGCTGCGGTCGTGCCAGCGGGCGGACCGGCTGCTCGTCGGCGCGCAACGGCCGGTGGTGCGCGCCGAGCTGCTCATCGCGCGGGCCCGGATCAGCGGCGCGCGGGACCGGGTCGGCGAGCAGATCTCCCAGCTGGCGCAAGCCGCCGAGCTGGCCATGGGGTGCTTGGCGCGTGAGGTGGCGGTGCGGGCGCACGGCGCGCTCAGCGCGGCGCACGAGCGGGCCGGGCAGCTGGACGCGGCGCTGCGGCACGCCCGCGCGCAGCTGGAGCAGTACCGGCTGTGGGAACTCCAGGAGGGCCGGGACCTGCTGCGGATGCGCGAGCACGACCTGTCCGCGCGGCTCGTGGCGCAGCTGGCCGACCGGTCGTTCGCCGCGGCGGGCGAGGCCGTGCCCCGGCGCGCGGAGCCGCTGCGGTCGACCAGGACCGCCGAGGAGGTCAACCGGCGCATCGCCCGCGCCCTGGACGCCGGGTTGACCCGGCGCGGCATCGAGGTGCTGCGGCGGGTCGCCAACGGCGCCAGCACGAGCGCCATCGCCGAGGAGCTGGACCTGTCGCCCAAGACCGTGCAGAACCACCTCCAGCGGATCTACCGCACCATCGGCGTGCGGGACCGCGCGGGCGCGGCGGTCTGGTGGGTCGACCTGGACAGCGAGCCGAACGGCTGATCGCGGACGCCTACCGGATGGCCGCGCGAGGTGGGCTCCGAGTGGCCCGTTCACGACGACCCACCTCCCCGTTACGGGGTATTTGCCTAGCGGAATGCGGCAGAACTGGGTGATGAGCGGGGAGACACCTCTGTGCCATGCTCCGGTTGGACGCTTCTCCCTGCGTCCCCTGGCGAAGCGGCGGTAGTGCGATGCGGGTGGTCGGTGGGCACCGGAGCCCGCGATCGGCGTTCCCGGATCACGTCGTCCCGTCCCCCGTCCCCACCCGCCGGACCCCGCCCGTCGCGCGACCACCCGTGGTCGCCGCGCCGGGACCGCCGGCGCCCGGACGGGACGAGCCCGAACCACCCGCCGCCCGCCGGATCGCGGTCGCGCCGGGCGCCGAGCACCGCCCGCGCGGTCACGACCGCGTCGGACGGCGGCGCCCCGCCGCGCGACCGCCGGTTCCCGGACCGGTACGCCGGGAGCCGGAACGCCTGCCACGTCTTCTCCCCATGAAACGGAGCCCCGAGATGTTCCTGAACTCCATCCGCAGAGCCCTCGCCGTGGCCGCGGTCGTCGCGGGCCTTGGTGTGCTCGCCATCGCGCCCGTGAGCGCCGCCGCCGTCGGCTCGGGCAACGTCACGGACATCTACACGCCGCCGTACGTCGCCCCGTGATCGATGCCCCGAGGCCGGGTCCGCCCTTCCGCGGACCCGGCCTTGAGGCAGAGTGGTGCCGTGAGCACCGAGTTGCGCCTGCGTGCGCCGCGGCACCGGGTGAGCCGCAAGTCGATCATCCTCTGGACCCTGCACGCGCTCATCGGCTGGCTGGTGCTGCTCGTGCCGCAGGGGATCGCGCTGGTCTTCACCCGCACCCCCTGGCAGCTGACCGCCCTCGCCGCCACCCTCGTGGTCGGCATCGCGCACACCGTCGTGATGCCCCGGTGGCGCTACCGGGTGCACCGCTGGGAGGCCACGCCGGACGCGGTCTACACGCTGGCCGGGTGGCTGAACCAGGAGTGGCGCATCGCGCCGGTGTCCCGGATCCAGACCGTGGACACCAAACGCGGTCCCCTGCAACAACTCCTCGGGTTGTCCACGGTGACCGTGACGACCGCGTCCGCCGCGGGCCCGGTGCACATCGAGGGCCTCGACCACGACGACGCGGTGCGGCTCGCCGACGAGCTGACCACGACCACCCAGGCCACCCCGGGTGACGCGACGTGACCGGCCCGGAGTTCCCCGCCGCGCCCGAACTCGCCGACGAACCGGTCGTCGACTGGCACCGGCTGGACGTCCGGATGCTCGTGGTGCGGCCGTTGAACGAGCTGCTGGGACTCGTGCCGGTGCTCGTCGGGTTGATCGTGCTGGGCAACGGCGACCGGTGGCGGATCCTGACCAGCGTCGCGGTGGTCGCGGTGGTGGTCGGGCTCGGGTTCGTCCGCTGGATCTCCACCCGCTACCGGATCACCGACGAGCAGGTCGAGCTGCACACCGGTCTGGTCACCCGCAAGCGGTTGGCCGTGCCGCGCGACCGGATCCGGAGCGTAGACCTGACCGCGAAGCTGGGGCACCGGCTGTTCGGGCTGTCCGCGATCCGGGTCGGTACCGGTCAGCACGACAAGCCGGGCGAGGACGGGCTGACCCTGGACGCGGTGTCCTCGGCGGAGGCCGAGCGGCTGAGGTTGTTGCTGCTGAACCACAAACCCGTCGTGCACGCCGAGAGCCCGGTCGCCGCCGACGGCGTCGTGCTGTCCACTTTGGACGTCCGCTGGCTGCGGTACGCGCCGCTGACGCTGTCCGGGCTGGTCGGTCTCGGCGCGGTGTTCGGCGTCACGGTGAACTACGCGCGCGAGCTGGACATCGAGCTGCTCGGCCCGCTGACCGACGCCGCGCACTGGGTGGTGGACCAGCCCGTGTGGCAGACGGTGGCGGTGATCGCGGTCGTCGCGCTGGTGCTGTCCACGATCGGCTCGGTGCTGCTGTACGTGGTGCAGTTCTGGGGTTACCGGCTCACCCGCGAGCCGGACGGCACGATCCGGGTCCGCCGCGGGCTGCTCACCACCCGCTCGATCTCGGTGTCGGAGCAGCGGTTGCGCGGCGTGGAGGTGCGGGAACCGTTGCTGCTGCGGCTGGGTCGCGGCGCGAGGACCACCGCCGTCGCGACCGGGTTGGGGCACAAGGGGGAGAGCGGTCTGCTGCTGCCGCCCGCGCCGCGCGCCGAGGCGCACCGGGTGGCCGCGCTGGTGCTCGACGTGGCCGAGTCGCCGACCACGACCCCGTTGCGCCGGCATCCGGTGACCGCGTTGCGCCGCCGGCTGGTCCGCGCGGTCGTGCCGGTGGTGCTCCTGGTGGTCGGGCTCGCGGTGTTCGCGCCGTCCTGGACGTGGCAGGCCGCCTTGGTGCTGCTGCCGTTCGCGGTGTTCCTGGGCTGGGACCGCTACCGCGCGCTGGGCCACGCGCTGGGCGAACGCCACCTGCTCGCCCGGGCGGGCTCGGCGCTGCGCGAGACGGTCGCGTTGCAGCGCACGGGAATCATCGGCTGGCGCGTCCACCGCTCGTTCTTCCAGCGCCGCGCGGGCCTGGTGACGGTGTCCGCGACGACGGCCGCGGGCGACGGCGTCTACCACGTGGTGGACGTGGGCGAGGCCGAGGGCCTGGCGTTCGCCGACGAGGCCGTGCCGGACCTGCTGCGGCCGTTCCTGGAACGCGGCTAGCCCCGGTCCGCCGACCGGCCGAGGGCGCGATTCCCGTTTCGCGGCAAGGGGTTCGCGGCCCGGCTGCCTCCGGCCCCGGTCGGTCCCGCGAGCGCGCGCCGCCGTCAGCCCGCCGAGCGGAACGTGGTGCGGTACGCGGTCGGTGACACGCCGAGCGAGGCGGCCATCTGCTGGCGCAGCGCCGCGCCGGTGCCGAAACCCGCGTGCCGCGCCACCTGGTCGACCGCCAGGTCCGTGGTCTCCAGCAGGTGCCTGGCCCGTTCCACGCGCTGCTGGGTGAGCCACTTGCCCGGGCTCACCCCGGTCTCCTCGCGGAACCGCCGAGTGAAGGTGCGGACGCTCATCCGGGCGTGACCCGCCAGCACGCGCAGGTCCACCGGCTCGTCCAGGTGCGCCAGCGCCCACGCGCGGGCCGGCGCCGTCGAGGAGTCCAGCGCCTGCGGCACCGGGCGCTCGATGTACTGGGACTGCCCGCCCGGCCGCCACGGCGGCACCACGCAGCGGCGGGCGGCCTTGTTCGCCACGTCGCTGCCGTGGTCCTTGCGCACCAGGTGCAGGCACAGGTCGATGCCCGCGCCGACGCCCGCCGAGGTCAGCACGTCGCCGCCGTCCACGAACAGCACGTCCGGGTCCAGGTCGACGCGCGGGAACAGCCGGCGGAAGTTGTCCGCGTGCAGCCAGTGCGTGGTGGCGCGGCGGCCGTCCAGCAGCCCGCACGCGGCCAGCACGAACGCGCCGGTGCAGATGGACATCACCCGAGCGCCCCGCGCCGAGGCGGCCGACAGGGCCTCGCGCACGTCGTCCGGGATCGTGCCGTCCTCCAGCACCCGCGCGCCGTAGTGCACGCCGGCCACGATCACCGTGTCCGCGCGCTCCAGCAGCTCGAGGCCGTGGTCGGGGGTGACGGTGAACCGCGCGGCGCTGCGCACCGGACGACCGCCGGGCGTGCAGATCCGGACCTGGTAGTAGCGCCGCTCCTGCTCGTCGCGGGCCGAGTTGAAGATCTGCGGCGGCGTGCCGAGGTCGAAGCCGACCACCTCGTCGAGCGCGAGGACGGCCACCAGGTGACGTTCCATGGCCTGATTCTTGCACATGATGGCCTTCAGGCCACTTCCCCCGAACGGGCCCGCCGGCGCACTCTCTACCCCGTGACGAAGAGGCAGAACTGGGCGTGGGCGGTCGCGGCCGTCGCGTTCGTGGCGTTGATCGGCGCGGCCGGGTTCCGCGCCACACCGGGCGCGTTGATCGAGCCGCTGCGGGCGGAGTTCGGCTGGTCCACCGCGACCGTCGGCTTCGCGGTGTCGGTGAATCTGCTGCTCTACGGCCTGACCGCGCCGTTCGCCGCCGCGCTGATGGAGCGCTTCGGGGTGCGCCGGGTGGTGGCGTGCGCGCTGACCGTGGTGGCGATCGGCTCCGGGTTGACCGTGTTCATGACCACGAGCTGGCAGCTGGTGCTGCTGTGGGGCGTGCTGGTGGGTCTGGGCACCGGCTCGATGGCGCTCGCGTTCGTCGCCACCATCACCGGCCGCTGGTTCGTCAAGCACCGCGGCCTGGTCACCGGCGTGCTCACGGCGGGCGGCGCGACCGGTCAGCTGGTGTTCCTGCCGATCATGGCCTCGATGGCCGAGACGTCCGGCTGGCGCTCCGCGGCCCTGCTGGTCTCGGCCGCCGCGCTGGCCACCGTGCCGCTGGTGCTGCTGTTCCTGCGCGAGTACCCGGTGGACCTGGGCGCGACCCCGTACGGCGGCGACGCGATCGTGCCGCGGCCGACGGTGACCTCGGGCGCCGCCCGCCGCGCCGTCACCGCGTTGACCACGGCCGCGCGCACCGGCCCGTTCTGGTTCCTCGCGGGCGGGTTCGCGATCTGCGGCGCGACCACCAACGGCCTGGTCGGCACGCACTTCATCCCCGCCGCGCACGACCACGGCATGCCCACCACGACCGCCGCCGGGCTGCTCGCGCTGGTCGGCGTGTTCGACATCGTCGGCACGATCTTCTCCGGCTGGCTCACCGACCGGGTCGACTCGCGGATCTTGCTGGCCGCCTACTACGCGCTGCGCGGCGCGTCGCTGCTCCTGCTGCCGCAGCTGTTCCACGCGTCGGTGCACCCGAGCATGCTGGTGTTCATCGTCTTCTACGGCCTGGACTGGGTGGCCACCGTGCCGCCGACGGTGGCGCTGTGCCGCGAGGTGTTCGGGCTGTCCGCGCCGGTCGTGTTCGGCTGGGTGTTCGCCTCGCACCAGATCGGCGCGGCGATCGCGGCCACCGCGGCGGGGCTGGTGCGGGACAGCTTCGGCAACTACGCGCCCGCCTGGTACGTGGCCGGGTTCCTCTCGATCGGCGCGGCCGTGCTGTCGATGAGGGTCCGGAGGTCACCGGCGCTTGCGGGCGGTGCCGAACAGGCCCCGGGTGATCTCACGCCCCAGGGCGCTCGCGGCTGACCGCAGGAACGACTTGACCGCCGAGTTGCCGAGCACCTTGTCGACCAGACCGGGCTCGTCCTTCTCGGACGCCGCGGGTGGTGGCGCTTCGTCGTCGGGGGGCGCCACCCTCGCCGTGAGCTTCTCGTAGGCCGACTCGCGGTCGATCGTGCCGGCGTACTTGCCGTGCAGGTCCGAGGACTGCGCGGCCTGTCGGATCGCGTCCTCGCCGATGGTGTCCATCAAGGACCGCGGCGCGCGCAACCTGGTCCACGCCACCGGTGTCGGCGCGCCGGTTTCGCTCAGCACCGTCACGACCGCCTCGCCGGTGCCCAACGACGTGAGCGCCTTGTCCAGCGCGTAGTGCGGCGTCGTCGGGTAGGTCTTCACGGTCTTCGCGAGCGCCGTCTGGTCCTCCGGGGTGAACGCGCGCAGGGCGTGCTGCACGCGTGCGCCCAGCTGCGACAGCACCGCGTTCGGCACGTCGGTCGGCAGCTGCGTGCAGAAGAACACGCCGACGCCCTTGGACCGGATCAGCTTCACCGTCTGGGTGATCTGCTCCAGGAACGCCTTCGACGCGTCGGCGAACAGCAGGTGCGCCTCGTCGAAGAAGAACACCAGCTTCGGCCGGTCCAGGTCGCCCGCCTCGGGCAGCACCTGGAACAACTCGGCCAGCAGCCACATCAGGAACGTGGAGAACAGCGCGGGCCGGGCCTGGAGCTCGGCCAGCTCCAGCAACGTGATCACGCCCTGACCGGACTCCTGGAGCATCAGGTCGCGCGGGTCGAGCTCGGGCTCGCCGAAGAACGTGTCACCGCCCTGCGCCTCCAGGTTCACCAGCGCGCGCAGGATCACGCCCGCCGTCGCGGGCGACACCCCGCCGAGCCCCTTGAGGTCCTCCTTGCCCTCCTCGGAGGTGAGGTGCGTGATGACCGAGCGGAGGTCCTTGGTGTCCAGCAACGGCAGCGCGCGGGTGTCGGCCCAGTGGAAGATCAACCCGAGGGTGGACTCCTGGGTGTCGTTGAGCCCCAGCACCTTCGACAGCAGGATCGGGCCGAAGCTGGTGATCGTGGCGCGCACCGGCACGCCCGCGCCGCCGGTGCCCAGCGACAGGAACCGCGTCGGGCGCGCCCGCGGCGCCCAGTCGTCGCCGGTGTCCGCGGCCCGCTTCGCGACCCGGTCGTTCGCGGAACCCGCGCGGGACAACCCGGACAGGTCGCCCTTCACGTCCGCCATCACCACCGGCACGCCGGCCGCCGACAGCTGCTCGGCGATGAGCTGGAGCGTCTTGGTCTTGCCGGTGCCGGTCGCGCCGGCGACCAGGCCGTGCCGGTTCAACGTCGCGAGCGGCAGCCGGACCCGGGCCGTCGGCTCGACCACCCCGTCCACCAGCACGGCGCCGAGTTCGACGGCCGCGCCCTCGGAGGCGTACCCGGCCGCGATCTCGCTCTGCGCCGACTGGTGCTGGGCAGCGGTCATGTCGGGTGAGCGTAATGAGATTGGTAGCCCGCGCCACCCGAAGTGCCGCCGGCGTCCGACGACCGGACGACTAGGCTCGCGCTGGTGATGGATCGTTTGGTGTGGATCGACTGCGAGATGACCGGGCTGGACCTGGGCGGTGACGCGCTGATCGAGATCGCGGCACTGGTGACCGACGCCGAGTTGAACGTGCTGGGCGACGGGGTGGACGTGGTGATCCACGCCGACGACGCCGCGCTGGCCGCGATGCCCGAGGTGGTCGTGGCGATGCACGCCAAGTCCGGCCTGACCGAGGAGGTCCGCCGGTCCACCACGACGCTCGCCGACGCCGAGGCGCAGGTGCTCGCCTACATCCGCGAGTGGGTGCCCGAGGCGCGCACCGCGCCGCTGGCGGGCAACTCGATCGCCACCGACCGCGGGTTCATCGCGCGCGACATGCCCGAGCTGGACGCGCACCTGCACTACCGGATGGTCGACGTGTCGTCGATCAAGGAGCTGTGCCGGCGCTGGTACCCGCGCATCTACTACGCGCAGCCGGGCAAGGGCCTCGCGCACCGGGCGCTCGCCGACATCAAGGAGTCGATCCGCGAGCTGGCGTACTACCGCCGCACGGCGTTCGTGGCGCAGCCGGGGCCGTCGTCGGAGCAGGCGCAGGCCGTCGCCGCCGACCTGCTCGCCGCCGACGCCGCGAAATAGGGTCGATTTCAGGACCGGCGGTAGGGCACTGTATGCTTCTCACCGCCGGGATCGACCGGCCTTGGTGGGTGTAGCTCAGCTGGCAGAGCACTGGGTTGTGATCCCAGGTGTCGCGGGTTCAAGTCCCGTCACTCACCCCAAGCGAACGCCTCTCGACCACTGGTCGCGGGGCGTTTTCTTTTGAACCTGATGGGGAGAAGTCGTGAGCGCCACTCTCGTCGCGAAGGGCCTGGCCGCGGGCCACGGCGACCGCGTGCTGTTCTCCGGGTTGGACCTGGTCGTCGCGCCGGGCGACGTGGTGGGCCTCGTCGGGGTCAACGGCGCGGGCAAGTCCACCCTGCTGCGCACGCTGGCCGGGCTGCTGCCCGCCGAGGAGGGTGTGATCCGCCTCTCCCCCACCTCGGCGACCGTCGGCCACCTGCCCCAGGAGCCGGACCGGCAGCCGGGCGAGACGGTGCGCGCGTTCCTCGCCCGCCGCACGGGCGTGGCCGCGGCGCAGGCCGAGCTGGACCGCACCACCGACCTGCTCGCGACCGGCGTGGACGAGGGCTACTCCGAGGCGCTGGACCGGTGGCTCGCGCTCGGCGGCGCGGACCTGGCCGAGCGGGCCGAGGAGGTGGCCGCCGAACTGGGCCTCGGGGTCGACCTGGACATGGAGATGACCGCGCTGTCCGGTGGTCAGGCGGCCCGCGCGGGCATGGCGTCGCTGCTGCTGAGCCGGTACGACGTGTTCCTGCTCGACGAGCCGACCAACGACCTCGACCTGGCCGGGTTGGCGACGCTGGAGAAGTTCGTGACGGGTTTGCGCGCGGGCACCGTGCTGGTGTCCCACGACCGCGAGTTCCTGGCGCGCACCGTCACCCGGGTGGTGGAACTGGACCTCGCGCAGCAGCAGGTCCGCACCTACGGCGGCGGCTACGAGGCGTACCTGGAGGAGCGCGAGGTCGCCCGTCGGCACGCCCGCGAGGACTTCGAGCAGTACGCCAACGCCCGGTCCGCGCTGGAGGACCGGGCGCACATGCAGCGCGCGTGGATGGAGAAGGGCGTGAAGAACGCCCGCCGCAAGTCCACCGACAACGACAAGAAGGGCCGCGGCGTCCGCACCGAGGCCACCGAGAAGCAGGCCTCGAAGGCCCGCCAGACCGAGCGCCTGATCGAGCGCATGGACGTCGTGGACGAGCCGCGCAAGGAGTGGGAGCTGCGGATGGAGATCGCCGCCGCGCCGCGTGCGGGCGCCGTCGTGGCCGTGCTCCGGTCGGCCGTGGTGCGCCGGGGCGATTTCACCCTGGGCCCGGTCGACCTCCAGGTGGACTGGGCCGACCGCGTCGCGATCACCGGCGCGAACGGCTCGGGCAAAACCACCCTGCTGTCCGCCCTGCTCGGCCGCACGCCCCTGACCTCCGGCACGGCGTCGCTCGGCCCCGGCGTGGTGGTGGGCGAGATCGACCAGGCCCGGGGCTCGTTCCTGGGCGAGGACGCCCTGCTCGACGCGTTCGGCGCGGCCGTGCCGGACCTGGCGCCCGCCGACGTCCGCACCCTGCTGGCGAAGTTCGGCCTGAAGGCGGCCCACGTCCTGCGCCCGGCCGCCTCGCTGTCCCCGGGCGAACGCACCAGGGCCGCCCTGGCCCTGCTCCAGGCGCGCGGGGTGAACCTGCTGGTCCTGGACGAGCCGACGAACCACCTGGACCTGCCCGCCATCGAACAGCTGGAGTCGGCCCTGGCGACCTACCAGGGCACCCTCCTGCTCGTCACCCACGACCGGCGGATGCTCGACGCGGTGACGACGACCCGCCGTCTGGAGGTGACGGCGGGTCGCGTGGCGGACGTCGGGTAGCGGGCTAGCGGTTGCCCTTCACCCACTGGTCCCACGGGATCTGCCAGTCGCCGAAACCGTCCCAGGCCTCCAGGGCCGGACCGCCCGAGTTGGTCACGATCACGATGTCGCCGGGCTTGGACAGGTCGTAGACCCACTTCGCGTTCTCCGGCGAGAGGTTCAGGCAGCCGTGGCTCACGTTGCTGTTGCCCTGCTGGCCGATCGACCACGGCGCGCTGTGGAAGAAGATGCCGCTGTTGGACATCCGGGTCGCCCAGTCGACCGGGGTGACGTAGCCGCCGGCATCGAGGGCGAGGCCGTAGGTGCGGGAGTCCATCACCATGTGGTCGTGCTTCTCCATCAGCACGTAGGTGCCGGTGGGGGTGGTGTTGGCGGCGTTGCCCATCGAGGTCGGCATGGTGCGCGCGACCTGGCCGTTGATCTTGGTGACGACCTGGTGGGTCTGGCCGTCGGCCTCGTGGATCACCGCGTCGCCGATCGTCGTGGTGATGACGCGGTCCTCCTGGCCGTACACGCCGTTGCCCAGGTTCTTGCCGTAGATCTTGGCGTTGATGGTGACCTTGGTGCCGGCGGCCCAGTAGTTCTGCGGGCGCCAGTGCACTTCCTTCTCGTTGAACCAGTAGAAGGCGCCGTCCACCTTCGGCTCGGTGGTGATCGAGATCATCGCCTCGGCGGCGGCGCGGTCGGCGATCGGCTCGTCGAAGTAGAACGCCAGCGGCTGGCCGATGCCGACGGTCGTGCCGTCCTGCGGGTTGACCGAGAGGTACGTGAGGGTGCGCGGCTGGGCGGTGGTGAAGCTGGAGGTCTTCGTCTCCGGCTTGCCGTCGGCGCCCTGGCCGGTCACGGTCAGCGAGTAGGTCTTGCCGTAGCCGAGCGCCTCCGTGTTCGTCCACTGGAGACCGTCCGGAGTGACCTGTCCGGCGACGGCCTTGCCCTCGTTGTTGGTCAACGCGGCGGTGGTGATCTTGCCGTCGGTCGCGGTTGCCACGACCGGGACGCCCGGCTGCACGTCCGTGGCCTTGTCCGCCGGTCCGACACTGAGCGTGATCGCCTTCGCCGGTGCCGCGGACGTCGTGTCCGGCTTGCCCGCCGCGTTCGCCGCCGGCTGCCCGCCTGACGACGAACAGCTCGAGATCAACACTGCGACCAGCCCGATCGCCGCTGCCACCACCCCTGCGCGCGTCCCCCGCCGTCCGGCCATGCCCTTGTCCTCCGCTCTCCCCGACACCGAGCCTGCCTCTCGGCTCCGGCTTTTGGTGTCCCCTGACAAGGTGACGCCTGATGGGTTGACGATGTTGCCCCGGATGCCGGATCGTTACCAACGCGAAGTTCCCCCTCGACGGGGGCGGCCGGACCGCCCTTGACCAGGCGATTGGGAGCCGCGCGAGACGCTGTGCTAATGTTTCTCACGTCGGACGGAGCAACAAGTCCCGGCGCCGCTAGCTCAACTGGCAGAGCAGCTGACTCTTAATCAGCGGGTTCGGGGTTCGAGTCCCTGGCGGCGCACCAAACCCTCAAGCCTCGGGCTTGGGGGTTTTGCGTTTCTCGGGCCACCCTCACAGGCATTGTCGGGGCCTCGATCACCGAATTCGGGCGGGTGTCGCTTCGGCGCCGAGCACGCGGAACACCACCCGCGCCGGCGCGCTCTCCCGGCACGAGCGCACGTGACCCCGCGGCACGCTTCGACCTGCGGGAACGGCGGCGCGGGTTACCATCGCGGGCGTCGGTCGTACCCCGGAGGTGGCGATGTCCGGCGCCTTGTTGACGCAGTGCGTGCCGCGGGACGCCGAGGTCGCGGCCGACGGTGCGCGGGGGCTCGTGATCACCGGGCCGACCGCCGTCGAGCGGGCCGTGGCGCTGCGCGAGAGCGGGTGCGCGGTGCCGTTGCGGTGTGATGCCGGGCGGTACGCGGGTACTCGGCGGGCGGTGGCGACCAGTGACTTCAGTTCCTCGTGGTTGGCCTGCCAGCGCGCGGCCGGGTTGCCCGTGCTGACCGACTCCGGGTACGTCGGGATGCGGGACCTCAAGGGGTTGCGGTCGGTGTTGCGGCGGGCGATGCGGCTCGGTGACGTGGTCGCGGTGCTCCCGCTGCACGTCGACTGGCTGCGGCGGGCGACCGACCTCGACGTGCTGCTGGCCGAGGTGACCGGCGCGGGGGTGCCGGTGGCGGTCGTGCTGGAGCACGCCAAGGACCCGCTCGGGTCGCGGGACGTGGTGCGCGGGCTGTGCGCGTTGATCGACACCGGGGTGCCGGTGCGGCTGCTGCGGTCGGACGTGTCCGCGCTCGGGGCGCTGTGCCACGGCGCGGTGGAGGCGGCCGTCGGCACGTCGACGGCGCTGCGCCACCTCTACCCCGTGCCGACGCGGCCCGGTGGTGGCAGGCGGGCGTCGACGGCGGTGTTCGTGCCCCGGTTCCTCGGCTACCTCAGCGTCGACAAGGTCGCCACGGCGGTGCAGCGGACGCCCGAACTCGAGCACCTGTGGACGTGCGAGTGCTCGGCGTGCGGCGGTCGGACCGTCGACCATTTCGCGACCGTGCGGGACGAACGGGAACGCGGACGGCTGGCGTTCCGGCATTCCCGGGAACTGCTCGGGCTGCTGCACGACGAGTTCTCCGCGCTCGACCGGGCGGACCGGGAAAAGGCGTGGCACGAGCAATGCCTGTCCGCCGGTTTCCTGCACCTGGAAGTGCGCGAGCGACTGCCGGAATGGTCGCCGCCGCCATTTCTCAACGCGTGGACGAGGCAGCGGGCGCCAGTCCGAGGGTGAGCAGCCGTTCGTAGACCACTTCCTCCACCCAGCGGTCCAGCGTGCGCCTTCGCGCACCGTCGACCCGACCGGGCCGCGGTGTGACGAGAACCTCACCGCCGACCACGACGCCGACACCCGCGTAGGCGCACTCCAGCAGGCACTCCTCGGGCGCGTCCGCCAGCACGACCGCCGTCGCGCAGAACCCGCCCAGTCGCACCGCCTCCGTGCGCGCCCGCCGCCACGACCGGTTCGCGCACAGCGCGCCCACCAGCCGCACCACCTCGGGCTCGCGCCGCGCCTCGGGCCACTCCCAGGTCGCCAGCACGTCCCGGTCGAGCACCGGACCCGACCGGCGGGCGTGCGCACGCGCGTCGACCCGGGCCACGACGTCGGCCGTCACGCCGAACAACCGCACCCCGGGCACCAGCACACCGGCCCAGCCCAACGCCTCCACGCGGGTCATTGTTCACCCGAACGCGAGCGCGATCCGCCTGGCCGCGAGCAACCTGGTCCGCCGCACGTCCGGGTCCGCCGCCGGCTCGCCCCGCCGGTCCAGCCGGTCGTAGGACTTCGCGAGCAGCCAGTGCGCCGCCTCCGCGCCGATCGGCTCGAACGGACCCTGCTCGGCCAGCCGGGCCCGGGCGAGGGCGACGTCCCTGGTCACGAACGCCTTGCGCACCGTGCCGCCGGCGAGTTCGTCGATCAGGAACACCATCGCGTGCTCGGCGGAGGAGAACGCGTACCCGCACAGCAGCGCGAGGTAGCCCGCGTCCACCGAGCGGTCGCAGATCCACGCGCCGCCGACAGCGAGGGGGACGTCCACGGGGGTGTGCGCGGCCGCCCACTCGCGCGGCCGACCGGTGAGCACGGCCGCCATCGCGCCCAGCAGCGCCCGGTTGCGCCTGCTCGGCAACGACGCCGCGTGCGCCACGAGCCCGGCCCAGAACTCCTCGTCGGCGACGGTGTCCGCGACCGCGCCGCTCAGCGTCAGCTCGACCTCCAGCGGGTCGGTCAGCTGCGGCAGCGACCGGCACCGCTCGACCACCGCGCGCTGCTCCGACGTCAGCGGCGTCCCCTGTGGACGGTGCACCACCACGATCGGCCGCCGCCTGGGCGTCTTCCGGGTCACCGCGCGAGGCTGACACGGCCCGGCGTCGACGGCGGTCAACGACATGGCACCCGAACGGGGACAATCTCCACCGTGGACACCCTGCGCGACGCCATCCGGAAAGCCGCGAACACCAAACGCGCCAGGCTCCCCCGGGTCGGCGGGCTGCCGGCGTCCGACGTGGACGACGCGGTGCGGGACGTGCTGGGCGAGGCGCTGCGCGACCTGTGGGAGCACGGCTGGCTGCCCTACGACGTGCACGAGGTCGTGCGCCGGACCGAGGACGAGCGCGCGCTGTCGTTCGCGGTGGACGCCATCGCCCGGGACGTGGCCGAGCACGACGTGCTGCACCCGTTGTGGCGCTCGCAGCTGGCCGAGATCGACGCGCGGGTCTGGTGGGACCCGGCACGCCCGCACCTCGACCAGTGGGCGGAGCGGCACATCGAGGTGCGCGACGACGCGGTCGGCGTGGTGGTGGCGGTGTTGCGGGCGCTGGCCGGGTTGCCGTCGCTGCCGGTGCTCGTGCCGCTGCCCGGCACGCCGATGGCCGACGTGGACCACCACAACGTCGACCCGCGCGTGCTCAAGCGGGTGCGCGGGCTGCTCGCGAAGGCCGAGTCGACCGCGTTCCCCGAGGAGGCCGAGGCGCTGTCGGCCAAGGCGCAGGAGCTGGTGAACCGGCACGCGCTGGAACGGGTGCCGACCGAGTCGCCCACGACCACCTCGCGCCGGCTGTGGCTCGAGAAGCGCTACTTCGACGGCAAGGCGCACGTGGTGCACGTGGTCGCGGAGGCCAACCGGTCGCGGGCCGTGGTGTACGACATCGGTTTCGTGGCGCTGGTCGGCGAGGAGCTCGACCTGGAGATCGTGGCGCTGCTGTCGACGTCGCTGCTGGTCCAGGCCACCCGGGCGATGGTCGCGGCGGGTGACGGCGCGCCCAGGGGCGACGAGTCGCGCACCCTGGCCTACCGCAAGTCGTTCCTGCTCTCCTACGCCCACCGGGTCGGCGAACGCCTCAAGAAGGCCGCCGAACCGCCCGCCGACGACCGGTTGCTGCCCGCGCTCGCGGCGCGCAAGGCCGAGGTCGACAGCCTGTTCACCACGATGTTCACCCGCACCAGGCCGAAGTCGACGCCGGTGCGCAGCGAGGCGGGCTGGGACGCGGGCCGGGCCGCCGCCGAGCGGGCGAACCTGGACGTGCCCTAGCCGAGCAGCTTCTCGATCCCGTCCAGGTCGTCGTCGGTCACCGGGCGCAGGTGGGCCAGCGCGTTGCGGGCGTCGCGCAGCCGCGACAGCAGGCGGCGCTCGTGTTGCGGGATCCGCACGCCCAGGTGCGCCACCGCCCAGCACATCGGCCCCAGTTCCAGCGGCGCGTCGGGATCCCGGGCCACCTCGGCGAGCACCGCGGTCGACGCCCGGGACCGGAACACCACCTCGATCGCGGCGCGCGCGTCGTCCAGCACGGGGGTCAGCGCCCGGTGCTGCGCGCGCCACACCAGCGACCGCACCACCTCGGCCCGCCGTCCGGGCGGCACCGCGCGCGGGCTCACCCGGACCTGGCCCTCCCAGAGGTCGGCCAGTCCGCGCGACCACGGCTCCCGCAGCGCGGCGGGCGGGTGGCCGGTGTGCCCGCCGCCGACCGGCACGACCGACGGCGACACCACGTCGAGCAACCCCTCCAACGCCTCGACCCGGCCGTCCCAGGACCGGGCGAGCGACGCGGCGAGGTCGAGGTCCGGGCCGGCCAGCTCCACCACGACCTCGCGGGCCACCGCGCCGCGCAGCCCCGGCCTGCCGGTGCCCACCACGACCGCCGTGTCCAGCCGTCCCGTCACACCCCACCACCAGTGCGTCCGACCGGTCAACGGGTCCAGCGCGCCGGCGCGCACGTCACCGGTGCGCGCGGCCACCAGCACGCGCGGCGCCCGGGCGGCGGACATCCGGGACAGGAACGCGCCGACGGCCGCCGGGTCGTCCTCCTCCCAGCCGCACACCACGACGACGCGACGGCGTGCCTCCGGGCTCGCCGCCACCGCGTCGACCGGGTCGTCGTAGGGGCCGCCGACCAGCATGCCCGCCACCCGGTCGGCCAGCCGCACCACCGGCACGTGCACGGGTTCCGGCGCGGGCGACCACGCCACCTCCTCGAACGCGGGGTGGCCGACGGCCCACGACGGCAGCGCCCGGCCGTCGACCGTCGGCACGGCGGGCGGTCGCTCGACCTCGACCACCGACGGCGGCACGACCCGCACGCTGTCCGGCCGCGCGGCCAGGTCGGCCAGCAGCTCCTCGGCCACGCCCGAGGCGACCAGCGCGTCGGGCACCAGCCACAGGCAGCTGAACCCGGCGTCGAGGTCCGCGGTGATCCGGTCCAGGTGCGCGCGGGGACCGGGGAGCGCCGGGATCACCCGGACGCGCGGATCGCCCGCAGGCACCGGTGCACGACCCGGTCCAGCGACACCACCGCCGACCCGGAGTCGGAGTCCAGCACGCCGAGCAGGTCCAGCTCGTCGAGCAGCCGGTTGGTCGTCTCCTGGTCGAGGTCGAGGACCGACGCGACGTCGCCCGCGTTCACCCGCTCGCCCGGCTCGACGTACTCGTGCCAGCTGCCGAGCCTGGCCCGCAGCGCGTCGTCCACGCCCATCTCGGCGAGCTGCCGGGTGGCGAACGCCGCGGCGGCGCACCGCTCCGTCAGCTGCCGCAGCGCCTGCTCCCGGGACGCGCCGCGCTGGGTGCGCGCGATGACGTCCTCCACCAGCTCCGGCCAGCCGCCGGTGACGTCGATCAGCCGGGCCCGCTCCTTCGGCACGTCGAACGGGCACTCGGGCCAGCTGCGGATCGTGTCGACGGTCCACCGGGCCAACCGCTCCACGTCCACCTCGGCCGCGTCCGCGAGCGCGGGCGCCGTCGCCGCGGGTGCCACCACGACCACCGCCAGCTCGTGCACCTTCGCCTGCGCGACGAGCTTGCGGACCAGCTCCAGCGCGTCCTCCACGGGCGTGCCGGCCACGTCGGTCAGCAGCACGCGCGGTTCGCGCAGCTTGGAGATCCGGGTCAGCTCCTCGACCACGTCCGACGGCGGCACGGTGCGGACCGCGCTGCCGCGCGCCTCGGCGTAGTCCCGCACGGCCTGGGGCACCCGGTCGAGACCGAGCGCGCGGGTGCCGGTGACGACCGCGACGTGGTGCGCCCTGGTGAGTTCGGCGAGCTGGCCGTCGGTGAGCGGACTGCGCAGCTGCGCGCCGCCGTGCTCGTCCAGCAGCCGGCGCGCCGACCGCGGGTTGTACTCGTAGGCCAGGTCGAAATCCATGTCGGCCAGCTCGCGCCGCAGCGACGACCGGGTGCCGAGCATGGTGACCACGTTGGGGCTGCGGATCGCGTAGCCGCGTCCGCCGGACAGCTTGACCAGCAGGCCGAGGCCGACCATCTCGTCCAGGTACGAGGTGACCTGGGCCAGGGACAGGCCGTCGAACCCGGCGGGCCACGCCTCCCGCGCCTCCTGGAGGAGCCCCTCGGCCGGGTAGGAGGCGCCGAACGCGTCCTCCAGGCTGTGCAACGCGATCACCAGGGTGAGCACCCGGTAGCGGTCCTCCAGGTTGATCGTGATGCGCAGGCGTTCGGCGATCCGGTTGCGCACCTTGTCGCCGGCCGCGATCCCGTCCACGTCGGCCTCGGTGACCACGGTCGGCGGACCCTGCACCGGCACGCCGCGCCGTTGCAGCACGCGGACCAGCTCCTCGCCGAAGATCTGCACCAGGCTCGCCTGGTAGTTCGTCGCCGCGAGCAGCCGCCACACCAGCTCGGGGCGTTCGAACTGGTAGCCCAGCGCGGCCATCGGCTCGATCACCAGCCGGCGCGCGTCGCGCGGGTCGAGCGGTCCGACCGGGATGCCCGGACCGCCGTGCGTCAGCGGCACGTTCGGCAGCTCGGAGAACCGCTGCACCTGGTGCAGTCCGGCGAAGACGACCTTGAACCGGCGGTCGGTCGACTCGATCAGCTCCTTGAGCCGCGACACGTTGGGGAAGTACTCGACGCCGCCGGACTGCGCGGTGGCCCGGGAGTCGGCGGTGAGGAACGCGTCGGCCTCGTCGGCCAGCAGCAGCACCCGTCGCGCCGGGTTCTGCGCGAGCCACGCGCGCACCTGGTCCGCCACGACCTTGGGGCTCGGGTTGTGGTCGGACACCTTCGACCCGAGCACGCCGCGCTCCTTGAGCTCGGCGGCCAGTTCGCGCCAGATCCGCACGGCGGGCTCGGACTCGCCGATGCCCCGGCCCTTGAGGTCGAGGTAGACGG
The DNA here is from genome assembly GCF_040642015.1 of Actinosynnema sp. NPDC020468. Taxonomy (NCBI): domain Bacteria; kingdom Bacillati; phylum Actinomycetota; class Actinomycetes; order Pseudonocardiales; family Pseudonocardiaceae; genus Actinosynnema; species Actinosynnema sp. NPDC020468. Next base: position 164,809 of record NZ_JBFAEO010000001.1, on the reverse strand, counting down.
CGTGCCGGGTGCCGCCGTTGTCGAAGTTCGCCTGCGCGCGGTGCAGCAGCGCGGACTTGCCGAGCTGGCGACCGCCGTAGACGAACAGCCCGCCGGCCGGGTCGGTGACCTCGCGCAGCTCCTCCTCCCGGCCGACGAACACCTCCGGCGGCACGAGTCCCGCGACGAACGGGCGGTAGGGGTTGAACGCGGCCCACGGCAGGGTGATCCGCTGGGTGGCGCGCCACGAGCCGGGCGCGGTCGCGGCCACCCAGCCGACCACCGCCGGGTCCACCACGAGCACGCGGGCCGGGCCGCGACCGGACTGGGTGGACAGCCCGCGCCGGGTCGCGAGGTCCAGCGGGTGCAGGCACAGCACCACGGTGGCGCGGTCGCCCGGGTCCACGCCCTCCAGCACCGAGCGCCCGCGCCGTTCGTCGGTGACGACGACGATGTCGTACTCCAGCGCGGCCGAGCCGAGTTCCGCCACGTAGGCGCCGTCGGTGGGGTGCGCGCGGGCCTTGAGCACCCGGACCTTCTGCCGGTTGCCCCGTTCGCCGATCTGGTCGCACACCAGGCCGAGCAGCCGCAGCACCGACTTCACCCGGGTGGGCAGCCGGTCGCCCGCCAGGTTGCGCGGCGCGGACAGCGAGTCCCACTCGGCGAGCTGGGCCTCGGCGGCGGTGAGCAGACCGTTGTCGCCCGCCGCGAGCCTGGCCCACGAGGTCGCCGACGCCCGTGCGCCGAACAGGCCCTCCTCGTGGCCCTTGTCCAGCAGGGCCACGAAGTCCTGGAGGTCGCCCGCCGCGTCCGGCTCGTGCTCGGGCAGCCGGTCGCCGGCCCGGACGAACGCGACGAACTCGGTCGCGGTGACCGTGTCGCCCGCGTCGAGCAGCGCGGTGATCCGGTGCCGCTCGACGTCGGACAGCTCGAGCCCGTCGAGTTCGACGCGCAACTCCCCGGTGCGCCGCCGTTCCCGCTCGCGCAGCTCGTCGGTCAGCCGGGCCAGTTCGGCGGCGACCACGTGGAACGCGCCGTCGCGCACCGTCGCCAGGCCCTGGAGTCGGCCGCTGATCAGGGTTTCGTCGGTTTCCAGCAGGTTCTGGGTTCGCACCCGGGCGAGCAGGTCGGTGGCGTCCCGGTAGGCGACCGCGTGCCGGCGGGTCCACACCTCGGTCTGCCTGGCCAGGTCCTCGCGCAGCCGGGACGTCTCGGGCAGTCGTGCGACCAGCTCGGCGGCGGAGGCGAGGTCGCCGCGCGCGAAGTAGGCCTCGGCCGCCTCGACCGGGTCGGGCGACCCGACCAGTCCGGCCAGCTCGACCAGCGTGCGGCGGTCGTCGGGGTCCGGCCGCCCGTCGGCGGTGCGCGGCAGGTCGGGCAGCACGAGCAGCACGTCGCGGCGCGGTTCGCCGACGCGGTTGGGCGGTTCGGACCCGGGCACCCCCGCCGGGTCCTCGAGCCACGACCGGAACAGGCCGATCGCGGCGCCGCCGACGCCCTCGGGCACCGGTGCGCCGGCCACCGCCGCGAGCGCCTTGGACAGCGTGCCGGCGGCCTCGCGGTCCTTGTCCGCGACCAGCTTGCCGTCGACGGCCAGCGCCTCCGCCACCACGTCGACGACCTCGTCGAGGTTGCGCAGCAGCATGCGCCGCGCCTCGGCGACGATGGGCTGGAGCTTGGGCGTGTGGGTGGCCGCGTCGGCGTTCTCGATCAACGCGTCCCGGTCCCGGATCGCGGCGAGCGCGGCGGCCAGCGCCGGTCCGTCGGCCGCGCCGGTCGACCACTTCACGACCACCTGGAGCGCCTGGCACACCGGCTGCTCGTCGCGCATGAACCAGCGCAGCAGGTTGCTGGCCCGCTGGTAGAGGGTGCGGCGCTTGGGCAGGTCGAGCGCGAGCTTGTCGGCGCGCCTGCCGATCTCGAGCCGGGCCGCGTCCGCGTCCACGTCGGCGACCTGCGCGCCGCGCACCGGGTCGACCCGCACGCCGCGCCTGGTCGCGGCCACCGCGGCGGCGAGCAGCGCGGACCACTCGGCGGGCAGGCTGACCGCGCCGACGAGCTGGTTGAGCGGCTGCGGACCCCAGCCCGCGACCAGGGCGGCGCGGAGCAGGGCGACGGCGGCGACCACCGCGGCCTCGTGGTCGTCGGCGAGGCGGCCGGCGGTGGGGCCGAGCGAGGTCAGCAGGGCGGTGGCGTCGGCGCCGGTGTGCGTGTCGAACGCGGCGGCGGCGTGGCGCAGCACGTCGGCGCGGCGGTCGGGTTCGAAGGACGTCGTGGTCAGCCAGTAGGCCTCGGCGAGCCGGGCGCGCCGGACCAGCGTGGCGACCAGCGGTGGATCACCGATCTCCCAGGGGAAGGCGAGGTGGTCCGGCGTGCCGGCGCCGACGGGTTCCGGCTCCGGTCCGGGCTCGGGAACCGGTGACGGCTCGCGTTCCGGCTCGGGGGCCGGTGGCGGCTCCGGTCGCGGTTCCGGTTGTGGGGCGGGCACTTCGGCCGGATCCGGTGGTTCCGGTGGCTCCGCGCCCAGTTCCCCGAGTCGGGCGACGGCGGCCGCGCGGGCGGCGCGCACGTGGTCCAGCACCTCTCCGGTCGCCGATTCCAGCAGTTCCGCGAATACCGCCACGTTGGCGCGCAATCGTGTGATCTCGGATTCGCGGTCGGCGGTCCGACGTCGTTCGGCCGCGCTCTCCCGGTGCTCGTCGGCGATTTTCCGCACTTCCGCGAGTCGGGTCGCCCCGCTGCCGTCGCCGCCGACCGCGGCGAGCAGCGCCCGGTGCCTCGCCAGGTAGTCGCCGAGCTGCTCGCCCAGTTCTTGATCGGGGCTTTCACCTGCGTCGACGCGGTGGGCGGCGCGCCGGAGCGCGGCCGCCAAACCCGGCCCGGAACCCAGCAGTTCGGCGCAGTCGGCAGCGACGGCATCCCAGTCCACGGCGTCCTCCGAAAAGTCGGCAGGTGCGCAGGAGAACACCGATCGAGACGCCGAGGAACCCGTTTCACCCACGCGGCGCAAACGTTTCCGCCGGTTGACCTGTTCGAAGGGAATCCGATATCGACCGGGCCGCAATTCTGCCGTCGGGAACGGGGCCGGCGGTGCTACCGCGATCCGCGTCGCCCGGAACTGTCGGTGGTCGTCCGTACGCTGCGCGCCATGACCTCCGTGACCGCGCTCGACGTGCGCAGGCTGTTCAACGTGACCCAGGAGACCCGTTTCCGCTTCAACGGGTGGTTCCGCACCCGGGACGAAGTGGTGGCGCGGGTGATGGAGCACGTGTGCCGGGTGGTGTTCGCCCTGCCGGCGGCCGAGATCGAGGCCGCCGCGCGCAGCGCGCCCGGTCCCGGTCCGGTGCCCGAGGTGCGGGAGATCGCGCAGTGGCGGCCGCGGTTCCCGTTCACCGTGGTCGCGCACCACGTGGTCGAGGCGCTGGGCCGATTACCGGACTGGCCGGAGTTCCGGGCGTTCTGCGAGGCGGACGACGTCGCGCGGGCGATGCTGTGGGCACCCGCGCTGGAGGTGGTGAACTCGGCGGCGGCGGATCCGCGGGCGGCGCGGGCGGCGTTGCGGGCCCGGGTGATCGCCGACTACCTCGGGTTCCTGCGCGACCTGCACGTGCTCGCGGTGCTGCGCGGGCACGGGGTGGAGGTGCTGACGCACCCGTTGGCGGACGTCGTGTTCCAGGTCGACGCCTGGGTGGAGCGGTTGGTGCTCAACCCGCGCGGCGGTCCGCAGCGGTCGGAGGCGCTGCTGGTGCACGCGATGCCGCCGTACTTCTTCTTCGACCTGGCCGTGGGCGCGCCGTTCGACCGCGTGCCGCTCGACCGGGCCGCACGAGGCCTGAGGGAGGTGCTGTACCCCGGTGCGGGATCATGACCGGGTGTCGGAGTTGGAGACGACGGACGCCGTCCGCGCCCGGATGAGCAGGCAGAAGTCCCGTGACACGGCGATCGAGGTGGCGCTGCGCCGCGAACTGCACCGGCTGGGGTTGCGCTACCGCGTCCACCGGCGGCCGGTGCGCGCGGTGCGCCGCGAGGCGGACGTGGTGTTCGGCCCGGCCAAGGTGGCGGTGTTCGTGGACGGCTGCTTCTGGCACGGCTGCCCGGAGCACGGCACCTGGCCCAAGCGCAACGGCGAGTTCTGGCGCACGAAGATCGAGACCAACGTGGCCCGTGACGCGAACACCGACCAGGTGCTCGCCGACGCCGGGTGGCTCGCGGTCCGCGTGTGGGAGCACGAGGACGCGACGACGGCGGCAACGCGGGTCCACGCCGCAGTGGTCGAACGCCGCACCCGCCCGAGCTGACCCGTTCGTCGGCCCGCCGACCGGACCACTCCCCCGCGTCCGCGCCGATCTCGCGGCCCGCGACCGCGCAATCGTGCCCGACGACCCAGAATCGTTGTGGGCGAAGGAAAACCGCTCGCCGACACGACCGAAGTCGCGGTGCGGTGATCGGGAACTCCGCGCCGGCGGCGGGCCACCCCGGCGCAGAACCCTTGGCACACGCCCGAAGTAGCCGCGCTCGCCAGCACGCGGCCGGTGCCACGACGACCTCGGTGGCCGCGTCGTGGCCCGCTCCGGTCGCGCGGGCCGCATCCCCGCGCTCCCCGGCGCGAGCCCGGCCGCGACCGCCGCGGACCGGCCGACACGGCGCCGATCACCGGCCGGCTAGCATGGCGACGTGCTGGCCATGATCGACCTCTTCGCCGGGTGCGGCGGCATGACGTCGGGTTTCGCCGACGCCGGCGGCTACCGGTCGGTCCTGGCGGTGGAGTGGGACCTCCAGGCGGCGGCGACGTACGCGGCGAACTTCGGCGAGGAGCACACGTCCTGGTCGGACATCGCGTCCGTGCCGGACTCGGCGATACCGCCCGCGGACCTGATCGTGGGCGGGCCGCCGTGCCAGGGCTTCTCCAACCTGGGGTCGCGGGACGTCACCGACCCGCGCAACTCGCTGTGGCGGGAGTACCTGCGGTTCGTGCGCAAGGCCCGGCCGGCGGTGTTCGTGATCGAGAACGTGGACCGGTTCCTGTCCTCGACCGAGTTCCTGTTGCTGCAACGGGAAACCAGCGGCTACGAGCTGACCGCCGGCATCCTGCACGCGGCGGATTTCGGGGTGCCGCAACGACGTCGGCGGGCGATCGTGATCGGCTCGCGGATCGGGCCGGTGCCGCTGCCCGCGCCGACGCACCCGCGCGAGCGCCGGCACCCGGTGCGCTCGGTGCTGGCGGGATTGCCGGAAGTGCCCGGCACCACGGAGTTCCCGCGTTCGGAGGTCGAGTTCTTCGGCACCCGGGTGCCCGGCGTGTTCACCGCGCCGGACCTGCACGTCGGGCGCAACCCGACGCCGCTGTCGGTGCGGCGCTACCGCCACGTCCCGCCCGGCGGCGGCCGGTTCGACGTGCCCGACGAGCTGCTTCCCCGGTGCTGGCGGGAGAAGAAGACCGGGACGACGGACGTGATGGGCCGGATGCGGTGGGACGAGCCGTCGCTGACCATCCGGACCGAGTTCTTCAAGCCGGAGAAGGGCCGGTACCTGCACCCGCAGTGGGAGCCGGGCGAGGACGGGCACCGGGTCGACCGCCCGATCACGCACCTGGAGGCCGCGCGCCTCCAGTCGTTCCCGGACTCGTTCCGGTGGTGCGGCACGAAGATCGGCGTCGCCAGGCAGATCGGCAACGCGGTGCCGCCGGTGCTGGCCCGTGCGATCGCCGAGCACCTGGGGCCGTACCTGACCGGTGCCGCGCCGACCGCCCCGACCTGCGCGTTGTGTGCCTGATCGGGTGACCCGCCACCCCCGAAAACTGTCGTACCCCACCCGTACCGTCCTCACCATGACGACAACCACGTACGAGAACACGATCCACGTCGGCACCACGACCTACCGCGTGCTGGCGACCGCCGACCCCGACCTGGTGGTGGAGCTGGAGGGCCGCGACCGGCAGGGCGAGCGCGTCGCCGAGGGCAGCCTCCGACTCCCGTCCAAAGGCGGCGGAGCGGTGGGCCGGTTCCTGGCCCAACTCCTGGAATCCCTGTCCGGCCTGGGTTCCCCGCCGACACGCGTCCGCGCGCCCCGTGCCGCCAACGCGAACCAGCCGTGGACGGCCACCCTGGACACGGACCTGCGCGCCGCCTGGCTGTCCGCCGAGCCGCTCACCGAGGCCGCACCCCTGATCAAGTCCCTCGCGGCCGCCCTGGAGCGCTCCCCCACCGCGATCCGCGCCCGGCTGGCGAGAGTCGGCTGCGACCCGGACGTCCCGTCCCGCGCCCTGTCACCCCAGGCGGCCGAGGTGCTGAACCTGCCGCCCGCCGTCCTCGCACCCCCGACCGTTCAGGGTCGGGTTCAGGGAGGTCCTCAGGGAGAAGCCTGATCCCCCGGTCCCTCCGCGCGCCGAGACTGGTCTCACCACACCGGCGAGGAAAGGACTCCACGTGGAGATCACCGGCATCATCTCGGCCATCTTCATCGGCCTGGTCATCGGCGGCCTCGGTCGCCTGGTCGTGCCGGGCAAGCAGCACATCTCCCTCCTCCTGACCATGCTGGTGGGCATCGGCGCGGCCCTCCTCGGCACCTTCGCCGCCTCGGTCATCGGTGTGTCCGACACCAGCGGCATCGACTGGATCGAGCTGGCCCTCCAGGTGGGCTTGGCCGGCGTGGGCGTGACAGTCCTGGCCAACTCCAAGTCCCGCACCCACCACTGACCCGCGCGCTCGGCGGGGCCGTCCCGAACAGGGCCGTCCCCGCCGAGCACACACCCGAACCAAGACCTTCCGCCACGCCGGCGAAGTCGGCGCTCGACGCCACGGTCGGCACCCGAGGCCGACAGCGGCGGCCGACACCCGCGCCCGGCGCCCAGGTCGGCGAGGTCACTGCCCGCGACCGGTGGCGGGGTCAGCACCCGCGCTCGACGCCCAGGTCGGCGAGGCCGGTGCTGGCGATCGGTGGCGGGTCAGCGCTCGCGCCCGGCGCCCGCAGTCAGGGCCTGCGGTTGGTGGCGGGTCGGTGACAAGGTCAGGTGCCCGCGATCGGTGTCCGGGCACAGAAGCGGCAGTCAGCGTCCGGGTCGGCGCCTGGCATCGCTGACAGCGGCCAGTGCCCGCAGTCGGTGCACGAGGCCGACGTCTGGGATCGAAGGCGTCCGCCGGTGCCCCCAGTCAGCGCGTGGGTCGGTGTCTGCGGCTGGTGGCAGGGTCGGTGCCCGCGGTCGGCGCGAGAGGGTCGATGACGGCCGCCGGTGCCCGAGGTCAGTGCGTGAGGTCAGTGCGCGAGGTCGGCGCCTGCGGTGGGTGGTCGGGTCGGTGCCGCGAAAACCGTGCGAGGGGTCAGTAGCACCGGCTGGTGCCCGGGGTCAGCGACCGCGGCTGGTGGCGGCGGTCGGTGGCGGTGGTGCGGCCGTGGTGTCGACGTGCGCCTACAGTCGGGCTCGTGTTGGTGTTGCACGCGCTCGGACTCGTCGGTGGGCGGGTGGTGGTGTGGGGTGAGGACGCACGGCTGCCTGCCCGGGTCGACGGACGGCCGGGGCGAGGCGCCATGGGCCATCCCTTCGCCGTGCCACCGGCCGAGTTGGCGCAGGCGGTCGGGGCCACCATCGACAGCGATACCGCCGGAGTCGGCGCCGCCAGAAGTGACACAGCCGCGAGCGACACCTCCCGAGGTGACACCGCCGGCAGCGACACCGCCAAAGGCGACACCGCTGGAGGTCACGCGGCCGAAAGCAGCACCGCCGAGGACGGCACCTCCAGCGGCGATACCACCAAAAGCGACACCGCCGAACCCCACACCGCCGAATCCCACACCACCGGATCGGCCTCCGCCGGATCGGCCACTGCTCGAGAGGGCGTGGCCAGGAGTGGCACGGCCGAGAGCAGCACCGCCAAGGGCGACGCCGCTGGGAGCGACAACGCCGGAGGTGGCGTCGCCCTAGGCGAAACCACCGGAGGTGACGCCGCTGGTGGTGAGACGGCAAGGGTTCGGTTGCCGTCGTACGCGGCCGGGCCGGTGGCGTCGCCCGAGTTGGTGCGGGAGACGGCGGGCGGGCGGCGGGGTGCGGTGCGGTGGCGGGACTGGGTGGTGCCTGTCGTCGGGGTGTCCGAGGTGTGGGCGTCCGGGGTGCCGGAGGCCGGTGACGGGGTCCGGTTCGGGGCGTCGGTGAAGTTCCTGCGGGACGTGGTCGCGTTCGTTCACGACCTCGTCGGGCGCGGGCGGGTGTTGCCCGGGGTCGAGGGTGGCGTGGCGCGGTGGCGGGCCGTGTTGTCCGGTGTGGACCGGGCGCGGTTCGGGTGGTTGCGGGAGAGTGTGCCCGCCTCCTTCGGCGCGGCCGGTGGTGAGTTGCGGGACGTGCTGGACGGCCTGGTGGACGACGAGGTTCGGCGGCGCGTCCGGCGGCGGCCCGGAACGACGCAGTCCACTGTGGACAGTTGGTTGGCCGCGCTGCGCGGGGACCCGACCGTCCACGCGCCCGCCGACGACCTCGCCGAGCTGGGCGCCGCGGTGGCGCGGTGGCGGGCGTCCGGTGCGGTCGAACGCGGGGTGCGGACGTGCTTCCGGCTCGCCTCGCCGCTCCAGGGCGGTCCGGAGAAGGACGCGTGGCGGGTGGAGTTCCTGCTCCAGGCCGTGGACGAGCCGAGCGTGCTGGTGCCGGCGGCCCAGGTGTGGCGGCGCGGTGACGCGGTGTTCCGGCGGTGGGTGGCGCGCCCGCAGGACGTGCTGCTCGAAGACCTCGGCCGGGCCGCGCGGCTGTTCCCGCTGCTCGACCGGGCGCTGAACGGCAAGCGGCCGGTGGAGCTGGTGCTCGACGTCGAGGAGGCGCACGAGTTCCTGTCCAGGGCGCCGGTGCTGGCGCAGGCCGGGTTCGGGGTGCTGCTTCCCTCATGGTGGCGGCAACCCCGGCGGCTCGGGCTGACGCTCACCGCCACGCCCGGCCAGGCGGCGGGCGTGGTGGCCAAGGAGAGCGAACTGGGTCTGCGGGTCCTCCTCGACTACCGGTGGGACCTGGCGATCGGCGAGGAACGGCTCACCGAGGCCGAACTCACGTCGCTGGCCAAGGCCAAGGCGCCGCTGGTGCGGTTGCGCGGCCAGTGGGTGCACCTCGACCAGCGGCAGTTGACCGCGGGCCTGGCGTTCCTGCGCCGCGGCGGTGGCGGGCAGATGCCGGTCGCCCAACTGCTGCTGCACCACGACGACGACCTGCCGCTGCCCGTCAACGCGGTGCGCGGCGAGGGTTGGGTCGGCGACCTGCTCTCCGGCGAGGTCGAGCACCGGCTGGAGCCGGTCGAACCGCCGCCGACGCTCAAGGCGACGCTGCGCCCGTACCAGCTGCGCGGCCTGTCCTGGCTGGTGTTCCTCGACCGGCTGGGGTTGGGCGCGTGCCTCGCGGACGACATGGGTCTGGGCAAAACCGTGCAGTTGCTGGCGCTGGAGGCCTACACCCGGCACCACGCGAAGCGACCGCCGACGCTGCTGATCTGCCCGATGTCGGTGGTCGGCAACTGGCAGCGCGAAGCCGAGCGGTTCACCCCCGACCTCAAGGTGCACGTGCACCACGGCGCGGACCGCGTCGCGCGGGCGCTGTCCGGCGACCACGACCTGGTCGTCACCACCTACGCGGTGGCCACCAGGGACGCGCGGGCGCTCGCGGGCATCGCCTGGGAGCGGGTGGTGCTGGACGAGGCGCAGAACGTCAAGAACAGCGCGACCCGGCAGGCCCGCGCGGTGCGGTCGTTCCCGGCACGGCACCGGGTCGCGCTCACCGGCACGCCCGTGGAGAACCGGCTGGCCGAGCTGTGGTCGGTGGTGGACTTCACCAACCCCGGCGTGCTCGGCACGATCAACACCTTCCGCGCCCGGTTCGGCGTGCCGATCGAACGGCACCGGGACACCGAGGCGGCGGTCCGGCTGCGCCGCAGCACGAGCCCGTTCGTGTTGCGGCGCCTCAAAACCGACCCCGCGGTGATCGCGGACCTGCCGGACAAGATCGAGGTGACGCAGGCCTGCACGCTCACCACCGAGCAGGCCACGCTCTACCAGGGCGTCCTCGACGACATGTTCGCCCGCATCGCCGAGGTGCAGGGCATCAAGCGCAAGGGCCTCGTGCTGGCCACGCTGTCCCGGCTCAAGCAGGTGTGCAACCACCCGGCGCAACTGCTCGGCGACGGCTCCCGGGTCACCGGCCGCTCCGGCAAGCTGAACCGGCTGGAGGAGATCCTGGACGAGGCGCTCGCGGACGGCGACAAGGTGCTGTGCTTCACCCAGTTCACCGCGTTCGGGTCGCTCGTGGTGCCGCACCTGGCCGCGCGGTTCGACACCGATGTGCTGTACCTGCACGGCGGCACCCCGAAGGCGGCGCGCGACGAGATGGTCCGCCGGTTCCAGTCCGACGACGGCCCGCCGATCTTCGTGCTGTCGCTCAAGGCGGGCGGCACGGGGCTGAACCTCACCGCCGCCAACCACGTCGTGCACCTGGACCGGTGGTGGAACCCGGCGGTGGAGGACCAGGCGACCGACCGCGCGTTCCGGATCGGCCAGCGCCGGCACGTGCAGGTGCGCAAGTTCGTGTGCGTCGGCACGGTGGAGGAGCGGATCGACCGGATGATCGAGGAGAAGCGGGACCTGGCGCGGCTCGCGGTCGGCGCGGGCGAGGACTGGCTGACCGAGCTGTCCACCACCGAGTTGCACGACCTGTTCGCGCTGGGCCCGGAGGCGATCGGTGACTGACCGGCACGACGGGGCCTCGCGGCCGGCCCGGGTCGAGGGCGGGTTGACGTTGCGCAGCAAGCACGGCGACGTGGCGCGCACGTGGTGGTCGCGGCGGTTCCTGGAGGTGCTCGAGACCTTCGGCATGGGCGCGCGGTTGCGGCGCGGCCGGGCGTACGCGCGCACCGGCCAGGTGATGAGCCTGTCGCTGTCGACCAGCCTGGTGGTGGCGCTGGTGACGGGCGCGCGGCCGAACCCGTACCGGGCACGGGTCGGCGTGCGGAAGTTCTCGGATGAGGACTGGGGTCGCATCGAGCACGCGCTGGCCGACCGCGCGGTGTTCGCGGCGAAGCTGCTGGCGGGCGACATGCCGCCGGAGATCGAGGACGTGTTCGCGGACCTGGGGTTGGCGCTGTTCCCGACGTCGACGCGCGAGTTGACCATGGACTGCACGTGCCCGGACTGGGAGGTGCCGTGCAAGCACCTCGCCGCGACCTGCTACCTGCTGGCCGAGTCCTTCGACACCGACCCGTTCGCGATCCTCGAGTGGCGCGGCCGCGGGCGGGAGGACCTGTTGGACCGGCTGCGCGAGCTGCGCGCCCCGATCCCGCCGGAGGAACCGCCGGCCGCCGAGCCGATCACCGAGCCCGAGCCGTTCGACACCTTCTGGACCCGACCGGCCGGCACCCCGGTGCCGGACGAACCCGTTGCGCGCCAACCGGACGCCGTGTTGGACGAGCTGACCCCGCTGGTCCTCGACGGCCGGTCGGTGACCGACCTCCTGCGCCCCCTGTACCGGGACCTCGGCCGCCCCTGACCCCCTTAGCCGCCGGCCACCGACGGGATGACCTCCACCGTCGCGCCCGCCGGCAGCGGGGTTTCGACGCCCGCGAGCCGACGGGTGTCCTCGCCGTCCAGGTAGATGTTCACGTAGCGGCGGACCCGGGACCGCTCGTCGCGCAGCCGGCGGGCCAGCAGCGGGTACCGGGTCGCCAGCAGGTCCAGGGCCGTGCCCAACGTCGCGTCCTCGGGCAGGGTCAGGGTCAGGGTGGCCTGGTCGGCGGCGGCCGGCCGCAGCACGGCGGGCAGCCGCACGGTGATCTCCACGGTCACACCTCCGCGGCCCGCACGCACAGGACGTCCGGCAGGTGCTCGGCCACCCGGTGCCAGTGGTCGCCCTCGTCGGTGCTGGCGTAGACCTCGCCCGAGCGGGAGCCGAAGTAGATGCCGGCCGGGGTGGCCGTGTCGGTGCACAGCGCGTCGCGCAGGACGGCGGTCCAGAAGCCGTCCGGCAACCCGGCGCGCAGCGCGGTCCACGTGTCGCCGGCGTCCGTCGAGCGGTACACCGCGCAGCGCCCGGCGGGCGGGAAGCGGTCGCCGTCGGCGGTGAGCGGGAAGTTGTAGACCACGTCCGGGTCATGCGGGTGCACGACCATCGCGAAGCCGAAGTCGGTCGGCAGCCCGGCCGCGATGGACTGCCAGGTGTCGCCGCCGTCCGACGACCGGTACACGCCGTGGTGGTTCTGGAGGTACAGCCGGTCCGGCGCGGCCGGGTGCCGGGCGACCTTGTGCACGCACTGGCCGAACTCGGGGTACTCGTCGGGCAGGAAGTACGCGCGGATCCCCGCGTTCCGCGCCTTCCACGACCCGCCGCCGTCGGCGGACCGGTAGACCCCGCCGGTCGACATCGCCACCGTCAACCGGCGCGCGTCCCGCGGGTCCGGCAGCACGGTGTGCACCGCCTGGCCGCCGAACCCGGCACCCCACTCGGGCCGGTGCGGGTGCTCCCACAGCCCTTCCACCAGCGCGAACGACCGGCCGCCGTCCCCGGAGCGGAACAGCGCCGACGGCTGCACGCCCGCGTACACCACGTCCGGCTCGGGACCCAGCGCGAGCTGCCACACCCGTTCCAGCGACGCGTCGACCGGGAAGGCGATGGGCGCGTGGTCCGGCTCCTGCCAGGACGCGCCCAGGTCGTCGCTGGTCACCACGGTCGGCCCGAAGTGCGACGAGGTGGTGCCGACCAGCAGTCGTGGCGCGCCGCGCCGGGTGTCGACGGCGACCGCGCACACCTCGGTCATCGGGTGGTGGGGGCCGGACAGCTCCCACACCCGGCGGTCCGGGCTGGTCGCGAGCCACAACCCCTTGCGCGTGCCGATCGCGAGCAGGTGCATGACGGTTCTCCTCCAGGCGGATGTGACTTGGAGCACGCTACGCCGGGGGTACGACAGTTTCGCGCCCGCCGACGGCCGACCTCCTCGCGTCCCCCGCCGAGGACGTGCCTCGGGGCGAGAGCGGCCGCCGGCACCGACCTACGGAAAGGTGATCCACACCCGGGCACACATCACCGGAACGGACGAGTGATTGCTCGACCAGGTGTTCGACGCGCCGGCGCGTGACTACTCCGAGTACGCGACCACCCTGCCCGCGAGGGCCTTCGCGATCGCCGACCAGCGGCGCCCGGCACTCGGCCGGGTCCGCGAGCCGGTGGTCCACCACGACCGGTTCCCGCACTTCCGGCGGCGGGTGCGGGCGTCGGCGGGCGATCGGGCGACGCGTCCGCGACGGGTCGGAAGGGCGTCAACCGGCTGCCGTCTTGACTGGTGGACGAGCCGGGGTGTTTGGTCGGACTTTCCCACGCTGCACACACCCGAGGCGAGGAGAGGGACGACGTGACCGCGTCCACGGCACTGCGTGCCCTGCGCGAGGCGATCGTGCTCGAACACCTGGAATCGGAGAACGAGCGGGAGTTCGACACCGCGCTCGGGGTGTTCGACCACCCGAGGTGCGAGATCGTGGCGACCGGCGAGGTGTTCGACGGCGCGGAGGAGGTCGCCGGCTATTACGCGCGACTCGGCGCGGAATTCCCGGACCGGCGCAGCCGGATCCTGGAACTGCACCACGCGGACTGCGCGGTGATCGTCGAGGTGGAACTGGAGGGCACCCGGCCGGGCGAGCAGTCCGGTCCGTTCCGGGTGCGGATGACCGCGTTCTTCGTGTTCGACGGCGCGCGGCTGGTCGGCAAGCGGGTGTACGGCGGGCGGCTCGGCCCGGAGCCCGCACTGGCCTGACCTGCGGGGACACCCCGGTCCGGCGACGAGATGAGCCCGCCACCCCCCGCGAGGAGGGTGGCGGGCTCGGCACCCGGGCTACTGGGACCCGGGTTCAAATCAGAGCGGTCGGACCGTCTGCGCCTGCGGGCCCTTCTGGCCCTGGCCGATCTCGAACTCCACCCGCTGGTTCTCTTCCAGGGTGCGGTAGCCGTTGCTCTGGATCTCCGAGTAGTGCACGAACACGTCGGCGCCACCGTTGTCCGGGGAGATGAAGCCGAAGCCCTTCTCCGCGTTGAACCACTTGACGGTGCCCTGAACTGCCATCTTGCTACTTCTCCTCTAACAGGTGCCGGATCGCGCTTGCGACCACCGGGTCAGCTAGGGCGACGGGTCTTCCTGGAGGGGAAGTACGACGCCCGCAACTCCGTTCCGCGAGCGTGGTGGAACACGAACACAGAAAGGTACGACCGGAGACAGTCAACCACGACAGGCGGCCGGCAGTCGAGCGGTCGGACGCGGTGAGTCTCACTGCTACCTTGGGGGGTGAAGCGATCACAGGGGGTCCCCGATGCCGGAACCGGTGCTGGTGTCCATCGCCGCCGCGCTGTCCTCACGCGCGGTCGCCGGGTTGTACGACCTGGTGAGGACCCGGTTCGCCGGTGACCAGGAGGCGACCGCGGCGCTCGCCGCCGTCGAGGGCGCCCGGCCGGACTCGCCGCAGGTCAGGGCGTTGGGCCAGGCGTTGGCCGACGCGGAGCGCGACGATCCCGGATTCGCTTCGGCTCTCCGTCACGAGTACCACCGGACGAGGGTCGACCAGCACGGTGAGGTGAACAACTCGGTGTCGGGGACCGTGCACGGCACCGTCGTGCAGGCTCGGGACATCCAGGGCGGCATCTCCTTCGGGTAACCGCCCGCACGGGTGAAGATGGACTGGTGCAGTCGCTCCACCTCCCCCAGTCCCGACTCCTGTTCTTCTTCGTCGGCCTCGTCGTCGCGTTCGTGCTGATCCGGATCAGCGTCCGGCTCATCCGCGCGGGCGTGCGGTGGTGGCCGGGCAACATCGCGGCCGGCGGCACCCACATCCACCACGTCGTGTTCGGCGCGGTGTTCCTGATGCTGGGCGGCGTGGTCGGCATCGCCACCCCCGACGAGCAGCACGTGCTGCGGGTTTCCGCAGCCGCGCTGCTCGGTGTCGGCACGGCGCTGGTGCTCGACGAGTTCGCGCTGATCCTGCACCTGCGCGACGTGTACTGGACCAAGGACGGCCGGTTGTCGGTCGACGCGGTGTTCCTCGCGATCGGCCTGACCGGGCTGCTGCTGCTCGGCGCCCGCCCGCTCGGCTTCGACGCCTTCTACGGCGAGGGCCTGGCGATCCGCGTCACGGTGCTGCTGGTCAACCTCGGCTTCGCGATCGTGGCGCTGCTCAAGGGCAAGGTGTGGACCGGCCTGCTCGGCCTGCTGGTGCCGGTGCTGCCGGAGATCGGCGCGCTGCGGCTGGCCAGACCGGGTTCGCCGTGGGCGCGCTGGCGGTACTCGGAGGACTCCCGCAAGCTGCGCCGGGCCTACCGCCGCGAGGCGCACATCCGGCAGCCGCTGATCCGGGTGAAGATCCGCGTGCAGGAGTTCATCTCCGGCCGGCACGACCTGGAGGGCTAGTCCTCGTCGCGCGGGGCGAGGTCGAGCCGCGACCGGTGGGTTCCTTCAGGGAACTACGATGGGCGGCATGCAGCGGACCAGTTTCGGCGACATGGCGTGCTCGATCGCCCGCACCCTCGACGTGATCGGCGAACCGTGGTCGCCGCTGATCCTGCGCGACGTCTACGTGGGCATCGCGCGGTTCGACCGGATCCAGGCCGACCTCGGCATCTCCCGCAAGGTGCTCGCCGAGCGGCTGCGGTGGCTGGTCGAGCAGGGCGTGCTGGAACGCCGCGAGTACTCCGCCTCGCCGCCGCGGCACGAGTACGCGCTGACCGCCAAGGGCGTCGAGCTGGTCGACCTGCTGCTGGTCATGGTGCGCTGGGGCGACCGGTGGACCGCGGGCGAGGCCGGCCCGCCGGTCCTGTACCGGCACCACGCGTGCGGTGAGATCAGCCACGTCGAGCTGCGCTGCGCGCACTGCGGCGAACCGATGGGCGCGACCGACCTCGACGTGCTGCCGGGTCCCGGCGCTAGTTGACGACGATGCCCAGCTCGGCGCACACCGAGGCGACCTCGCCCGCGCACAGCTCGGCGGGCTTCAGGTCGTTCTCGGTCACGAGCAGGCCGCGCACGTCCTCCTTGGCGATCAGGTCCGCGCCCAGCAGCACCGACTTCACGTCGCGGCGACCCACCAGGTCGCGGGTGTTGCCGGTGGCCAGGTCGTCCGCGCCGCTGGTGTCGCCCTTGGCCACCAGCACCGCCAACCGCGCGGCCGCCTCGGCCTCGTCGCGGATCGGCTTGTGCACGGTCATGCACTGGTCGCCGAGCAGGATCGCGCGCAACGCGCTCAGCGACGCGTTCTGCCCGGTCACCGGAACCCGGCCGGCGAGACCCTTGTCCTGCAACACCTCGATCACCGCGCCGGCGAGCGCGTCGTCGGCCGCGACGACACCGTCCACCCGGCCGCCGTTGTCCTCGAGGATCCGCTGGAACGCGGCCTTGCCGAGCACCGGGTCCCACTTGTCGACGGCCTGGCTCTGCACCAGCTTGAGCTTCCCGCTGTCGTAGAGCGGGCCGAGCTTGCGGCGCTGACCGTCGGCGAACAGGGTGGCGTTGTTGTCCGTCGGCGAGCCCTGGATCTCGATGATCTGCGCGGCGGGCTTGGTGCCCAGGCACTTCAGCAACCCCTCGGCCTGCAACTCGCCGATGTTGAGGTTGTCGAACGAGACGTAGTAGTCGGCGACGCCGCCGAGGCTGATCCGGTCGTAGTCGATGACCGGGATGCCCGCGGCCTTCGCCTTGCGCTCGACGGTCGCGCCGCTCTCCGGGGTCAGCGGCGTGATCATCAGGACCTTGACCTTGCGCGCGATCAGGTCGTCGGCGAGACTCGCGAACTTCTTCTCGTCGCCCTCGGCGTTCTCCACGACCGGGTTCATGCCCGCGAAGGTCAGCGCCTGGGTGAGCAGCGGGCGGTCCTGCTCCTCCCAGCGGCTCGCATCGCGGTCCGGGAGGATCACGCCGACGAGCGGCTTGTCGTTCGCGTTCGAGCCGTCGTCCGCGCCGCTGCCGCACGAGCTGACGAGCAGGACCAGCAGACCGCAGCACAACGCTCTGCGCAGGCTTCCCATTCGTCCACCCCTTGCACGACAAGCACAGTTGACTGTTGAAAAAACGTGAGACGGAATTCCATCCTTCTGGGGGTGGCTTCGTCAAGACGTAGTGGCCAAGCAGGCCAAAATGGTCCGGACCACGCCCCTCCCCCGCAACCTGTACTGATCGAAGTCGCAGGTACAAGCGTTACATAGGACCGAAATATCACCCTGAGCACGTGATCCGCTACCCGCCGGCTTCCATCGAAAGACGTCTGCCGGGCGATCATTTTCTGTGCCAGGGTGTCGCCCGACCCAACCGGTGATCGGGTGTGAGGAGACAGCGTGAGAACACGCGGAACCGCCGCTTCGGCACTGGCCCTGGCCGCCACCGCGGCCCTGGCAGTGGCGACCGCCCCACCCGCCGCGGCGCAGCCCGCCGTGAGCGCCCAGGCCACCACCGACTACACGGTGGTGGTGGAGACGGGCGCGAGCAGGGGCGCCGCCGTCGCGGCGGTGATCGCCGCCGGCGGCACGGTCGTGCACGAGAACGACGCGGTCGGCGTGCTGACCGTGAAGGCGCCGGCGACCGGTTTCGCGCAGCGGGTGTCCGCCTCGCCCGCGGTGCTCGGCGCCGCGGTCGTGACGCCGGTGGGCCGCACGCCCGGCGCCGGCCCGAGCAACCGCGACATGAAGGTGGTGGAGCGCGAGCACCCGTCGCTCGACGAGGCCGCGACGAAGGCGAAGCGGACGCCCGCCGCGCCGACCGCCGGGCTCGACCCGCTGGACGACGCGCTGTGGGGCCTGAAGCTGGTCCGCTCCGACCTGGCGCGCACCAAGCAGGCGGGCGACAAGCGGGTGTCGGTCGGCGTGCTGGACACCGGCGTCGACGGCACGCACCCCGACCTCGCGCCGAACTTCGACCGCGCGCGGTCGCGCAACTTCACCGTCGACCTGCCGCAGGACGAGACCGGCGCGACCGTCGACGGCCCGTGCGAGTTCCGCGGCTGCGTCGACCCGGCCGACCGGGACGACAACGGGCACGGCACGCACGTCGCGGGCACGATCGCGGCCGCCGCCAACGGTTTCGGCGTCTCCGGCGTCGCGCCGAACGTGACGGTCGTGAACATCCGGGGCGGCCAGGACTCCGGCTTCTTCTTCGTGCAGCCGGTCGTGGACGCGCTGACCTACGGCGCGGACATCGGCCTCGACGTGATCAACATGTCGTTCTACGTCGACCCGTGGTACCTCAACTGCACGTCGAACCCGGCCGACACCCCCGAGCAGCAGCTCGCGCAGCGCACCACGATCGCCGCCATCACCCGCGCGCTGGACTACGCCCACAACAAGGGCGTGACGCTGATCGCCGCCGGCGGCAACAACCACGAGGACCTCGGCAACCCGCGTTCCGACGCGACGAGCCCGAACTTCCCGGCCGGCAGCGCGCACCCGCGCCAGATCGACAACCTCACCTGCATCCACCTGCCGGGCGAGGCGAACCACGTGCTGTCGATCTCGTCGCTCGGCCCGTCGGGCAACAAGGCCGACTACTCCAACTACGGCACCGAGCAGACCGACCTGTCCGCACCCGGCGGCTACTTCCGGGACGGCTTCGGCACCGACTGGTACCGCACCAACGAGAACGAGATCCGCTCGACCTACCCGCGCAACGTCGCGCTGGCCGAGGGCGCGATCGACGCCGACGGCAACATCACCGCGGACGGTCTCGCGAAGGGCGTGGCCAAGGCGTGCCAGGGCACGACCTGCGGCTACTACCAGTACCTCCAGGGCACCTCGATGGCCGCGCCGCACGCGGTGGGCGTCGCCGCGCTGGTGGTCAGCCAGTACGGCCGCAACGACCGCGCGCACCCCGGCACGCTGACCCTGGACCCGGACCGGGTAGAGCGGATCCTGGTCAAGACCGCGGCCCAGCGCCCCTGCCCGACCCCGCGCACGGTGTCCTACGAGAACGTGGGCCGCAGCGCGGAGTTCACCGCGACCTGCGTCGGCGACCCGAAGTTCAACGGCTTCTACGGCCACGGAATCGTGGACGCCTACGCCGCCGTCACCCGCGGCGGCACCGTGTAGCCGCGTCGCGCTCTGGGCCGTCCGACCGCGCTCACGGCGAAGCCCCCGCACCCTGCCCGGGTTCGGGGGCTTTGCCGTGCTCTGGGTCGACGGCGGGGACGCCGTGTGGCCACACGCGTTCCACATGACCGCAGTCAGGACTTGCGCCAACGGCCGAGACGCGCCCGCGTGTGGCGACACGGCGGTCGCGGTGACCGCGGTCAGGCCCCTGGGGCACCGACCGACGTGCGCCAGCCGAACGCCGTGTGGCCACACAGCGTCCCTGGCGACTGCGGTCAGGCCCCTGACACCGACCGAGGTGCACCGACGCCCGACGTCCCGACCGCGCTCGCGGTGACCGCGGTCTGGGCCTCGGTCGGCGTGTCCCGCGCCGCGGGATGAGGTCGCGCCGCGTGCCGGGGGTCTCGACCGCAGTCGAGACCCCGGGGTGCCGGCCGAGGTGCTCCGGCGACCGCCGTGTGGCCACACGCGCTCCACACGACCGCGGCCAGATCCCCAGGCACAGAACCGAGTTCAGGAGTTCACCGGTCGCATCGCGTGTGGCGACACGCACTTCTCACGACCGCGATCACCACTCACAGCACGGGCCGAGATCGCCAGTCGTACGGCGGGCGTGTGGCCACACGCGCTCCAGGCGGCCACGAACCCTGGGCACCGGCCGCGGTACGCCGACGACCGCCGTGATGCCACACGGCGTCCGCAGCGATCGCGGTCAGGACCTCAACTCGGGCACCGACCGAGTGCGTCGACAGCCGTGTGGCCACACGCGCTCCAGACGACTGCGGTCAGCACCCCGAGCACCGACCGAGGTGCGCCAAACGCACGCCGTGTAGCCACACGCCGACCACGATGACCGCAGCCGGCACCTCGGGCCAACCCGAGGTGCCCAGCGGTCGTGTGGCCACACGCGCTCCACACGACCGCGGTCCGCACCCCGAGCACCGACCGAGATGCGCCAAACGCACGCCGTGTGGCCACACGGCGACCGCGAAGACCGCAGCCTGGCCCCCGGCCGAGGTGCGCCGGTCGCACGGCGTGTGGCCACACGCGCTCCAGACGACCGCAGCCGAGGCTCCCGGGCATCGGCCGAGGTGCGTCGGCCGGAAGCCGTGTGGCTACACGGCTTCCGGGGCGTCTGCGGTGACCGTTGCGTCCGCCGCGTCCGCGGTCAGGACAGCGAGGTGCCCAGGGCCTGCCAGTCGAGCACCGGCGCCGCCAGGTCGCGGATCGACGCCAGCAGGCCCAGGCGGGCCGCCCGGAGCTCCGGGTTCTCGGCCATCACCAGCACCTCCTCGAAGAAGCGGTCGATCGGGTCGGTCAGGCCGCCGGCCGCCGCCGCGAAAGCGCCGGGTAGGCGTAGTCCCGCCGGCACCGCCGCGAACGCCTCGTGCAGGGCGATCTCGGCCGGCTCCACCAGCACGGCCGGGTCGTAGGACGGCGCGGTGCCCGCCGGCACGATCCGCCGCACCCGCTGCAACGCCGCCACGAGCCGGCCGAAGTCCGCGTCGCCCGCGAGTCCGGCCAACTCGGTCAGCGCCCGGTCCGCGTACGCGGGCTCGTCCTCGTGCACCAGCACGGCCTGCACGAACGCGTGCTCGTGGCCCGCGTCCAGCAGCGCCTGCTCCAACCGCCGCACGGTGAACTCGCGCGCCGTCTCCAGCGCGGAAGGCGAGACGTCCACGCCCTCCGCGGCCAGCGCCAACGCCTTCGGCAGGGTGATCGCGGCCAGCTGCGGGAACTCCCGCAGCACGGTCACCGCGCCCAGCGCCGCGCGCCGCAACCCGAACGGGTCGGAGCTGCCGGTCGGGTTCGCGCCGATCCCGAACAGGCCCGCGAGCAGGTCGAACCGGTCCGCCAGGGACAGCAGCGCGCCCGGCACGGACGACGGCGTCGCGTCGCCCGCCGACCGGGGCAGCTCCATGTCGTACAACGCCTGCGCGACCTCGGCCGGCTCGCCCGCGCGCACCGCGTACTCGCGCGCCATGAACCCGGCCAGGCTGGACAGCTCGATCACCATCTGCGAGCCGAGGTCGAACTTGGCCAGCTCGCCCGCCCGCCGCAGCGTCTCGTCCCGCGCGCCGACCACGTCGCCGAGCTTCCCGGCGAGCACGGCGATCCGGCGGGCGCGGTCGCCCATCGAGCCGAGCTTGTCCGCGAAGGTGAGCTTCTCCAGGCCCTCCTTCATGGTCTCCGGGCTGGTCCGCAGGTCGGCCCGCCAGAAGAACGCCGCGTCCTCGTACCGGGCCCGCAGCACCGCCTCGTTGCCCGCGCGCACGAGGTCGACGTCCACGTCGCCGTTGGCCACCGCGACGAAGTGCGGGAGCAGGTCGCCGCCATCGACGTGCACGGGCAGGTAGCGCTGGTGCTTGCGCATCACCGTGGTGAGGATCCGGTGCGGCAGCTCGAGGTAGTCGGCGGAGAACGAGCCCAGGATCGGGTTCGGCCGCTCGACCAGGTTGGTCACCTCGTCCAGCGCGGCGAAGTCCACGACGCCGCCCACCTCGCGGGCCAGTTCCTCCGCCCGCGCCACGATCGCGTCGCGGCGGTCGGCGGCGGCCAGCGTGACGCCGTGACCGGCCAGGAACTCCCGGTACCCGTCCGCGCGCGGCACCTCGACCACCGGCTCGGCGGCGGTGCGCAGCACCCGCGTGGTGGTCGACGCCGCCAGCGACGACACCGCGACCGGCACCGGGGTCTCGCCGAGCAGGGCGAGCAGCCAGCGGACCGGGCGGCTGAACGACAGCCTCGGGTCGCCCCACTTCATGTTCTTCTCGGCGCGCAGCTCGGCCACGACCTCGCCGAGCACGCCGCTGAGCACCTCGACCGCGCCGCGACCGGGCACCGCCTTGGTCACGGCGACGTGCTCCACGCCGTTCTCCACGACCCGGCCCAGGTCGGCCACGTCCACGCCCTGGCCGCGCGCGAAGCCCCGCGCCGCCTTGGTGGGCGCTCCGTCGGCGTCGAACGCGGCGGACACGCGCGGTCCGCGCGCGGTGCGCTCGGCGTCGGGCTCGCGCGGCGCGACACCGGCCGCGGTCACCACGACCCGGCGCGGCGTGCCGTCGACCTCGATCGCGCCGTGCGTCAGCCGGGTCGCGCCCAGCCGCGTCGTCACGGCCGCGCGCACCGCGTCCACCGTCCGGGTGAGTTCGGCGGGCGGCAACTCCTCGGTACCGATTTCGAACAGCAGCGTCGCGGGCTCGGTGACCTCGGCGAACGTCTCCGGCAGCGCTGCGGGCGCGGTCGGCTGCACCACCCCGAGCGGGTGACCCAGCTCCTCGCGCCGGGCCGCCCACAGCTGGGCGACCTCGCGGGCGAGGCCGCGCATCCGGGCGAACGCGCGCGCCCGCTCGGTGGTGCTGATCGCGCCCCGGGCGTCGAGCACGTTGAACGCGTGCGAGCACTTGAGCACGAAGGTGTGCGCCGGCACCGGCAGCCGCGCGTCGAGCATGGCCCGCGCCTCGGCGGCGTACTCCTCGAACAGCCGCCGGTTCGCCTCGACGTCCGCGTCGTCCAGGTAGTAGCGGCTCATCTCGTACTCGGACTGGCCGAACGCCTCGCCGTAGGAGACGCCGGGCGCGTACGCGATGTCCTTGAAGTGCGCGACGCCCTGGAGCGCCATCATGATCCGCTCGATACCGTAGGTGATCTCCACCGACACCGGGTCCAGCGACAGGCCGCCCGCCTGCTGGAAGTAGGTGAACTGGGTGATCTCCAGCCCGTCCAGCCACACCTCCCAGCCCAGGCCCCAGGCGCCGAGCGCGGGCGAGGCCCAGTTGTCCTCCACGAACCGCACGTCGTGCGCCCGGACGTCGATGCCCAGCGCCTCGAGGCTGCCCAGGTACAGCTCCTGCGGGTCGCCCGGGTCCGGCTTGAGCACGACCTGGAACTGGGTGTGGGTCTGGAGCCGGTTGGGGTTCTCGCCGTACCGGGCGTCGTCGGGCCGCACGCTGGGTTCCACGTAGGCCACCCGCCACGGCTCGGGACCGAGCACGCGGAGCACCGTGGCCGGGTTGAGCGTGCCCGCCCCGACCTCGGTGTTGTACGGCTGCACGGCGATGCAGCCCCGGTCGGTCCAATACCTGGTCAGCGCGAGGAGCGCGTCCTGCATGGTCAGCACGGGGCAACAGTCTACGAACACCGGCGTAGGCCACTTCACAATCGGGCTACGTGGCTGGTCAGCACGACGGGGTACCCGGTAATACGAGGTCGGTCCGGGCGCTGTGCCACCCTGTGCGCAACCTGGAGGGCCACCGGGGCGTCTCTTGTGGAGGCATCCCGGGATGGGAAGGAGCACGAGTGGACGACCGGCCGCCGAGGCCAGGCGAACCCGACGGGTTTCGCGGGCGACCAGTTCCCCCTCGCCGTCCTTCCGCAGGTCAGGGCGGGAGAGGCCGGTCCGGCGAGCCGTCGCGAGGGCAGCAGCCGCCGCCACGCGCGCCCCGTCCGGACGACCGCCCGGTCCGCCGTCCGCGTCCCGGCGAGCAGCCGCCGACCGGTCGGCCCGCACCCGGTGAGCGACGCGCGGGCGTGCCTCCGCGCCCGGCCGACGCCGGTCGCGGACGTCCCTCGTCCGAGGGCCGCGTCCCTCGTCCGGGTGAACCCGGTCGAGCGGACCGCGCACCGCGCCCCGCCGCGTCGAACCGGTCCGAGCCGCCCCGGGCGGGCGCCCGCCGACCGGCCGAGCCCCCGCGCGCCCGCGCGGCCGCGCCCACCGAGAAGGTGCCGCCCGCGCGTCCCGCGGCACGCCCGGCCCGCACCGCGCCGCCGCGCCGGCCCAGCCGCACGTCGTCCCAGCCGGGCTCGCTGGTCGGCCGGTCGCTGATCACGCTGCTGTCCGCGCTGATCCTGATCGGCACGGGCTACGCGTGGTCCAACTTCCGCGCGCTGACCGAGAACCTGTCCACCACCGACGTGATCAGCGCGGAGGGCGGCGGCGAGAAGCCGGCGGACGGCTCGGTCGACATCCTCATGGTCGGCATGGACGCCCGCACCGACGCCAAGGGCAACCCGCTGCCGCAGGAGATCCTCAACGAGCTGCACGCGGGCAACGAGGAGGACGGCGGGCTCAACACCGACACGCTGATCCTCATGCACGTGCCGAACGACGGCGGCAAGGCGGTCGCGGTGTCGTTCCCCCGCGACTCCTACGTCAAGATCGCCGGCGGCTACGGCAAGCACAAGATCAACTCGGCGTACGGCTACGCCAAGAACGACAAGGTCGCCGAACTCCAGAACAAGGGCGTCACGGACAACGCCCAGGTCGCCGTCGAGTCCAACAACGCGGGCGCGAAGAACCTCATCGCCACCATCCAGGACCTGACCGGCGTGACGATCGACCACTACGCCGAGGTCAACCTGGTCGGCTTCTACGACATCACCAAGGCGGTCGGCGGCGTCGACGTGTGCCTCAACCAGGCCACCGAGGACAGCTTCTCCGGCGCGAACTTCCAGGCGGGCCAGCAGCGCGTGCAGGGCAAGGAGGCGCTGGCGTTCGTCCGGCAGCGGCACGGCCTGCTGCGCGGCGACCTGGACCGGATCGTGCGCCAGCAGGTGTTCATGGCGGGCCTGGCCAAGCAGGTGCTGTCCGCGGGCACGCTGTCCGACCCGGGCAAGCTCAAGGACCTGATCACCGCGCTGACCAAGTCGATCGTGCTGGACAAGAACTGGGACGTGCTCCGTTTCGCCACCCAGATGAAGGACCTGACGGGCGGCAACCTCCAGTTCCAGACGATCCCGACCGGCGACCCCGAGTTGGAGACGCCCGAGGACGGCCAGGCGATCGAGATCGACCCCGGCGCCGTGCAGCAGTACTTCAAGTCGATGGGCGGTGCGACCACCGGCGCCACGACCGCCGCGCCGACCGTGGACAACGCGACCGTCACCGTCGAGGTGCGCAACGCCTCGGGCGTGCCGGGGCTCGCGTCCCGGGTGCTCCAGGCGCTGGTCGCGAAGAAGTACGCGGACGGCGGCGCGGACAACGCCGACGAGACGCTGGCCACCTCGGTGGTGCGGTACGGCAAGGGCGGCGAGGCGGGCGCGAAGGCGGTCGCCGCGACGCTCGGCGGCGTCGGCGTCGAGGAGGACGCGACCGTGCCCGCGGGCCACGCCAGGGTGTTCGTCGGCAGCGACTACGCCGGTCCCGGCAACCAGAACCTCGCCGGTTCCGGGCTGCTGGCGCTCGACGGCGCGCGCCGGCAGCAGGACACCGCGGCGCCGAAGATCACCGCGGACGGGGTCACCTGCGTCAACTGACGCGACAACCAGGGGGAGCACGTGCGGGAGTTCTTCAGGCGGCTGCGGTGGCGGCGCGCGCTGTTGGTGACGGGTCTGCTCGCGGTCGTGGGGCTGGTGCCCTACGCGTGGACGGTGATCGCGAGCGCGCCGTACCGGTACTCGGCCGACGACGTGCCGACGACGCCGGTCGCGCTGGTGCTCGGCGCCGGGTTGACCCGGGACGACAAGCCGACGCCGTTCCTCGCGGGCAGGCTCGACGTCGCGGCCGACCTGTACCGGCGGGGCAAGGTGAAGGTGCTGCTGGTCAGCGGGGACAACAGCACGGTCGACTACGACGAGCCGAGCGCGATGCGCGCCTACCTCATCGAGGCGGGCATCCCGGCGGAGGCGATCGTGGCCGACTACGCGGGTCTGGACACCTGGGACTCGTGCGCGCGGGCCAAGCGGATCTTCGGCGTGGACCGCGCGACCGTGGTCACCCAGTCGTTCCACCTGCCGCGCGCGGTGGCGCTGTGCCGGGCCGCCGGCGTCGAGGCGTACGGGGTCGGCCACGACACGTTGCGCGACCGCACCACGACGACGCTGTACCTGTACTTCCGCGAGGTGTTCGCGAGCTACAAGGCCATGTGGGATGGCGTCCTGGTGGAGCGCGACCCGAAGTTCCTCGGTCCACAGGAGACCGGCGTGACCAGCGCTCTTGACCACTGAATACCCACTGTGAGTACCACTCGATTAGCCTGATCGGGCGATAATAGGGCCAACTCGCGTAAGCGGACGCGTCCGCGCGCTTTCCATCTCCGTGGGCTCCACCCGGGGCTCGTGGACATGGAGGGCCCGACGGTGCAGATCGACACAGCGGCGTACCAGCGCGTGCTCGGTGATGAGCTGCGCAGTCTCCGCAAGCAGCGCGGGTGGACGCGCAAGGAGCTGAACCGCAGGCTCCAGAGCGACATCTCGCTGCAAACCCTCGCGACCTACGAGCTCGGCACCCGCCAGTGCTCGGTGGTCCGGCTCGTGGAGATCTGCGTCGCGCTCGGCGTGCCCGCGCACCAGGTGCTGGCCCGGGTGCACGAACGCGTGTTCGGCGACGCGCCGGCGGGCCACCTGGCGGTCAACCTGGCCGCGGTGGCCGCCGACGCCCGACCGCAGTTGCAGCCGTTGCGGCGGTGGGCGCAGGGCAGGCTCGCGGCGCTCGGACCGGGCGCGGCGACCGAGGTGCACCTCGACCTGCCGGCCCTGGAGTACATGGCGCAGCTGTGCGGCATCGGCACCGTGGACCTGATCCGGACCCTGCGGGACCTGGACGCGAACCGGCCTCGGTAGAATCGCCCGCATCCCTTTTCTCCACGGAATGCGGGAACTCGCTTGTCGAACACTCCAGGTGCAGACCCGGCCCGACTGCCGCTGCGTACCGCGGCCGCCGTGCGACTGGGCAACATGAGCTCCAAGCTGTCCCAGAAGATGGGGCTCGGCGCGGGCGGCATGATCGGTGGCCGCATCGCGCTCCGGCTCGACCCCCAGGCGCTCGCGCATTTGACGACCGGCCGCCGGGTCGCGCTCGTCACCGGCACGAACGGCAAGACCACGAGCACGATGATGCTCAGCCGCGCGGTGTCCTACCTCGGCGAGGTGGCCACCAACCACGGCGGCGCGAACATGCCCGACGGGCACGTGACGGCGCTGTCGAAGCAGCAGGACGCGCCGTACGCCGTGCTGGAGGTCGACGAGGGGTACTTCCCCGAGGTCGCCAAGGCCGCCTCGCCCGAGGTGGCGGTGCTGCTGAACCTGTCGCGCGACCAGCTCGACCGGGTCGGCGAGGTGCGCACCATCGAGAAGTCGCTGCGCACCGCGCTCGCCGGGGTGACCGGCGTGGTGGTGGCGAACTGCGACGACATCATGGTGACGTCGGCGGCCCGCGACTGCCGCAACGTGGTGTGGGTGGCCACCGGCACGGGCTGGCACAACGACGCGGCCTCGTGCCCGCGCTGCGGCGACCCGATCCGCTGGTCCGGCGCGGACCACTGGGCGTGCACGAACTGCGACCTGGCCCGCCCGCGCCCGCACTGGGTGACCGGCGACGGCTACCTGGTCGCGCCGGACGGCTCGAAGGTGGCGCTGTCGCTGCGGCTGCCCGGCAAGTTCAACCAGGCGAACGCGGTGATGGCGGCGGCGGCGGCGCACGTGCTCGGCGTGCCGGCGGTCGAGGCCGTCGAACGGCTGCGCGCGGTGTCGAACGTGGCCGGTCGGTACCGGACCATCCAGCGCGGCGGGCACCGGGCCCGGCTGCTGCTGTCGAAGAACCCGGCCGGGTGGAGCGAGACGCTGACCGTGGTGCGGGAGTCCGACCACCCGGCGGTGCTGGCGATCAACGCGCACGAGGCCGACGGCCGCGACCTGTCGTGGCTGTGGGACGTGCCGTTCGAGCGGTTGCGCGGCAGGCAGGTCATCGCCTCCGGCGAGCGGGCGACCGACCTCGCCGTGCGGCTGACCTACGCCGAGGTCGAGCACACGATCGTCCCCGACCCGCTCAAGGCCATCGACGCGATGCCCGACGGCCCGGTCGAGGTGATCGCGAACTACACCGCTTTCCGCGATTTGAACGCGAGGTCCGCCGAGTGAACGACTCCGTGGTTCGGGTGGCCCTGGTCCTGCCGGACCTGCTGGGCACCTACGGCGACTTCGGCAACGCGGTCGTGCTGGAGAAGCGCATGGCGTGGCGCGGGATCCGCGCCGAGATCGTGCCGGTGAACTTCGGCCAGCCGGTGCCCGACTCGTGCGACATCTACGTGGTCGGCGGCGGCGAGGACACCGCGCAGACGTTGGCCGTGCGGCACCTGCGCGACCACCCGGGCATGCAGCGGGCGGCGGCACGGGGTGCGGTCGTGCTGGGCGTGTGCGCGGGCATCCAGATCTTCGGCGAGTCGTTCACCCGGGCCGACCAGGTGACGCACGCCGGGTTGGGGCTGCTCGACTCGACGTCGCACGCGGGTGGCAGCCGGGCCATCGGCGAGGTGATCGCGACGCCCGCCGACGGGTTGTTCGACGGCCTGCTGACCGGCTTCGAGAACCACCAGGGCCGGACCGTGCTGGGCCCGTCGGCCCGTCCGCTGGCGCACGTGAAGGTCGGCACGGGCAACGACGGCAGCGTGGAGGGCGCGGTGCAGGGCCGGATCCTGTGCACCTACCTGCACGGCCCGGTGCTGCCGCGCAACCCGGCGCTGGCCGACCTGCTGATCGAGTGGGCGACGGGCCTGAAGCTGCGCCCGCTCGACCTGCCCGCGGTGACCCAGTTGCGCTCCGAGCGCGCGAAGGCCGCCGGGGTGTGAGCCGCGGCCGGTGCCCTCGGGAGTCCCGGGGCACCGGCCGACCGCTCAGGCCGGCACGCGGTCGCGACGCGCGCGGGTGAGCGTGTAGTCCTGCGCCCGCACGGTCCTGGTGCGCATCCAGTAGCGCCAGGTGAAGCCGGGCCACACGGTGCGGTTCACGCCCTGCGCGTCGAGGTACCAGCTCTTGCAGCCGCCCTCGGTCCAGACGCCCTTGGCGAGCTTGCGCTGGATCTCCCGGTTGAACCGGGCCTGCACGTCCGGTCGCACGTCGAGTTCGTCGGCCCGGTGCCGGTCGAGCAGGTCGAGGCACTGCCGCACGTAGCGGATCTGGCTCTCGATCATGAAGACCACGGAGTTGTGGCCGAGGCCGGTGTTGGGCCCCAGCAGGAAGAACAGGTTGGGGAACCCGGACACCGTGATGCCGTAGTAGGTCTCGATGCCCTTCTCGCGCCACTGCTCCGCCAGGTCGACGCCGCCCTTGCCGCGGATGTCGAGGTAGTCGAACGAGTCCACGACGTGGAAGCCGGTGCCGTAGACGATCACGTCCACCGGGTGCTCGACGCCGTCGGAGTCGACCACGGAGTTCGCCCGGACCTCCCTGATCCCGGACGTGACGACCTCGACGTGGTCGCGGGTCAGCGCCGGGTAGTAGTCGTTGGAGATCAGCACCCGCTTGCAGCCCATGGTGTAGTCGGGCGTGAGCTTGCGGCGCAGGTCGGGCGAGGCGATCTGGGACTTCAGGTGGCGCTTGGCGATCTGCTGGGCGAACTCCATGATCCGCGGGTTCACCGCGAACCCGAGCGCGGTCGACTCGCGCGTCCAGTAGACGAAGTCGCGGTAGAGCCGCTGGGCGAACGGGACCGCGCGGAACAGCCGCTGCTCCCAGGAGTTGATCGACCGGTCGGCCTTGGGCATGACCCACGGCGGCGTGCGCTGGAAGAGGGTCAACCCGGCGACCTGGTCCACGATCCGCGGCACGAACTGGATGGCCGACGCGCCCGTGCCGACGACCGCGACCCGCTTGCCGGTCAGGTCGAGCGAGTGGTCCCACTGGGCGGAGTGGAAGGCCCTGCCCTCGAACTTCTCGATGCCGGGCAGTGCCGGCACGTGGGGGATGTGCAGCGCGCCGACGCCCGCGACGAACGCCTTGGCGGTGTAGGTGTCGCCGCCTGCCACCGCCACGTGCCAGACCTTGGCCTCCTCGTCCCAGCGCGCGCCCTGCACCTCGGCGTCGAACCGGATGTGCTCGCGCAGCCCGTACCTGTCCGCGACGCGGTGCAGGTAGTCGTGGATCTCGGGCTGCCGGGCGAACATCCGCGACCAGCGCGGGTTCAGCTCGAAGGAGAACGAGTACATGTGCGAGGGCACGTCGCACGCGCAGCCGGGGTAGGAGTTGTCCCGCCACGTGCCGCCGAGGTCGGAGGCCTTCTCCAGCACCACGAAATCGTGCTCGCCGGCGCGCTTGAGCTCGATCGCCATGCCCAGCCCGGAAAACCCGGTGCCGACGACGACGACCTTGACGTCACGGTGCATGTCCAGCCTCCCGATCCCGATCCGTACCGCTCAGTAGGTTACTCGAAGTAAGTTACCTCCGGTAGTCTGGATCGCGTGATCACCACCGAGCCGCGGCGCCGGCGCGTGCCCAAGGCGGAGCGCAAGGCGCAGATGCTGGACGTCGCGGAGGTCGTGTTCGCCGAGCGGGGCTACCTGGCCGCGTCGATGGACGAGATCGCCGAGCGGGTGGGCGTGTCCAAGCCGATGCTCTACGAGTACTTCGGCTCCAAGGAGGGCCTGCTGATCGGCTGCATCCACCGGGCGCGATCCGAACTGCTGGAGAAGACGACGGCGGCGATCGCGGGCGCGGACGGGCCGCGCGAGGTGCTGCGGCTGGGGCTGCTGGCGTTCTTCCGGTTCATCGCGGACCACAAGCAGTCGTGGGCGTTGCTGCGCCAGGAGGCGGCGATCACCGTGCCGTCGGCCGAGGACGAGGTCGAGGGCATCCGGCGGCAGCAGACCGACCTGATCGCCGCGGTGGTGGCGAGCTTCTCCGAGCGGGTCGACGCGCTGGAGTCGGAGGCGTTCGCGGAGATCGTGGTCGGCTCGACGGAGCGGCTCGCGCTGTGGTGCGAACGCCGTCCCGAGGTGACGCCGGAGCGGGCGACCGGGTACGTGATGGACGTGGTCTGGGACGGTGTGGGCCGCCGTCTCGGCTGAGGCCACCGGCTAGCGTGGGCGGCATGACTCTGGGGGTACGCCGGGCGGAGGACGTCGAGCACCTGCCCGCGGTGGGCGGCAGCTACTCGATCAGGTTGAGCGGCGGTGACACGGGCGGTCGGCTCGCGGTCGTGGAGCACCGGCTGGAGCCGGGCGCGCTGGGCGCCTCGCCGCACGTCCACCACGGCCACGAGGAGGACTTCGTGGTGCTGGACGGGGAGATCACGTTCACCGGGCCGGAGGAGCTGACGCTGGGCGCGGGCGGCGCGCTGGCCGTGCCGCGGGGTACGCCGCACGGCTTCCGCAACGACTCCGTCCGACCGGCGCGCTGCCTGGTCGTGCTGACGCCTGCCGGCTACGAGGACTACTTCGCCGAGGTGTCCCGGATCGTCGCGTCCGGGCACGAGCCGACGGCGGCCGAACTGGACGCGTTGCGGGCGGAATTCTCCACCACTCCGTGGGAACCCGGTCCCCGATAGGGGGACACACCGCGCGTTACCGGTGAGTCGGGGGCGAGATGGGGAGCCACAACGACGAAAGGTTCCCCGAGATGCCGGCACTGCCGATCACCGCGAACTACCAGCGAACGGGCGACGACTGGAACGTCACGGTGCACACCGACCACGAGTCGCGGCAGGCCGTCGCGCCCGGCCTCATCGCCGCGCGGGTCCAGGCCGACCTGCTCGTGGACGAGATCGCCGGCAGTCGCAAGGACCGGTCGGTCGTCCACCTGCTGGACGGCGACGCGTACCGGTTCTCGGTGGCGTACCTGCACATGCGCCACGGGTTGGCGCTTCCGGGCTGAGCCGGTCGGACCACTACCCACCGGTACCGACACGAGCCCCGCTCACGACCGGCGTAGAGCGGTTCCGGAAGGGCCCGACGCGCCTAGGATGTCCCGCCAAAGGCGACGGGAGCAGACATGGTGACACCGGTCTACAGCGGGGCGGCGAGATCCCCGCAGCGGGGCAGACCCAGGGACGCGAGCCGCGACGACGCGTTGCGGCAGGCGGCACTGGAGGTGATGGCGGAAGTCGGCTACCGGGCGTTGACGATGGACGCCGTGGCGGCGCGCGCGCGTGCCGGCAAGGCGACCATCTACCGGCGCTGGGAGTCCAAGCTCGACCTCGTGATCGACACGTGCACGCAGCTCGCCCAGCGCAACCTGGCCGAGCCCGACACCGGGTCGCTGGCGGGCGACCTGAGGGAGTTCCTCAGCGCGTTCGCCGCGTTCCTGTCCGGCCCGATCGGCAAGGCCGCGCAGGCGCTGGTGGGCGAGCTGCCGCACGAGCCCGAGCTGGCGGCCGCGTTCCGGGAGTCGTTCCTGATCGCGCAGCGGGACGTGCTGCGGGGCATCCTGGACCGGGCCGACGAGCGCGGCGAGCTCAAGCCGGACGCGCCGCGCGGCATGGCCGTGGAACTGGCGGGCGCGGCGCTGATCTACCGGCTGATGCTGACCGGCGACCCGCTGGACCTGCCGTTCGTCGACCGCGTGGTCGACCAGGTCCTGGTGCCGCTGGTGAAGGTCTAGGGGGCTAGCGGAAGAGCTTGCGCAGCAGGGCGAACCCGACGAGCGCGCCCACGGCGATCAGCGCGAACTTGACCTTGGGGTCGTCCAGCTTCGCCTTGACGGTCTCCTTGCCGGACTCCACGAAGCGCTGCGGGTTGGCCCTGGTGCCCAGCTCGTCGAGCGTCGCGGCGAGCGCGTCGCGCGCCTGCTCGATGTCGCGCTGGATGGTGTCGGGGTCGCGAGCCACATCTCCTCCTAGCGGCGGTATGGGCACAACCGTAGACGAGTGGCCCGAACGCCGTTGACCGACGTCGCGATCAATGGTTCTATAACGGCGTTTCCATTCCTTCCGGAGGAGCGTCACGTCATGGCCGCCATCCCGTTGTCCCTCGCCACCCGGCGCCTCGCCGGGATCCTCCTGCTGAGCATCGTCGGCGTCGAGTTCGGCGGTCGCTTCATGCTCACCGTCGTGACCCGGGAAACCGAGGCGACCGAGTTCCAGCAGTCGTTCTTCCGCGCCGGCCACGCGCACGCGGGCGTGTTCCTCGTGCTGAGCCTGGTGTGCCTGCTCTGGGCCGAGTTCGCGGGCATCCGCGGCGTGCTGGGCTGGATCGGCCGACTCGGCGTGCCGGTGGCCGCGATCCTGCTGCCGTCCGGCTTCTTCCTGTCCGCGCTCGGTTCCGGCGCGACCGGGCCCAACGGCCTCGTCGTGCTGCTGTACCTGGGCGGGCTGAGCCTCGCGGCGGGCGTGGTGTCCCTCGGCATCAGCCTGTTGCGGCCGGCCGATAAACTCGCGCCGACGGGGTCGTAGCCCAATTGGCAGAGGCACACGGTTTAGGTCCGTGCCAGTGAGAGTTCGAGTCTCTCCGGCCCCACTCCGGCAGGTCGACCCGGTGCTCCCCGTCCGGGAACACCGGGTCAGCCGCCGAGGAGTTCGGCCACGGTGAGCAGCGCGTCGAGGCGGTCCGGCACCGCCTCGACGCGCACCCGGCCCGGCCAGTGCGCCACCAGGTGCCCGCCCGCGAGGCTCCACGGCGGCACCTCGCCCCGCACGTGCGCGTCGACCAGCGCCGGCGTCAGCACCCGGGCGGCCAGTTCCGGCGAGTCGGTGCGCACCAGGAAGTGCCGGTCGAACCGCTCGTCGCCCACCACGTGGTCGCCGGACCGCCGCCGGCTCAGCACACCCTTGGCGCGCACCGTGATCCGCGGGTGGGCGCCCGCCAGGTGGACCACGAACACGGCCAGGTGGTGGGTGATCCGGCCCTCCTCCGGGTCGTCCTGGAAGAACCGGTACTCCGCGACGCTGACCGGCAGGCCGCGCCACGTGCCGTCGTACTGGAGCTTGACCTGGTTGCCCGCGTCACCGGTCGGCAGCCGCTCGCGCCACCGGCCCGCGCTGCCCGCGCGCCACCCCCGCTCCGCCGCGAACGCCGCCAGCTCCGCCCGTCTGCGCTGGTCCCGGTCCGACGACATCAGCAGGATCGTGATGCCCACCACCGCGACGACACCGGCCGCCGCCAAGAAGACCTGCTCCACGCCGCACCCCCGCACCCGGTAAGTCGTCACGGCGCGCGGAACGTTGCTCACGCCAGGTGGCGGAGGACCTCCAGCATCGTCTGCGGGTCCACCGACGCGGGGTCGGGCTCGACGCAGTCCTCCAGCGCCCGGCGGAGGGCGTCCGCGTCGATCCCGGAGCCGATCGACACCAGCTCGGTGCGCCTGGGCAGGGTTCCCCAGGACGTGCGGCCGAACCGCAGGAACGCGCCGACGGTCTGGACGGAGAACCGCTGCCGGTGCCCCGGCACGTCGAACAGCGCGAAACCCTTGATCCGGTACACCCCCCGCGGCCGGTCGGCCAGGAACCCGGTGAACCGGGTGGGGTTCAGCGCCCCGGCGGTGAACTCGACGCTCTCGTAGCGGTGGTGCACGTGCTCGTGCTCGTCGACCAGGTCCTCCAACGACAACTGGCCGTGGCGCGGTCGTTCGCGGCGGTCGAACAGCAGCCCCGGGTCGATCCGGCCGTGGTCGGCGGCCACCACCGGCACGTCCGGCCGCAGCGCCCGGATCCGCTCCACCAGCGGCGTCGCGTCGGGCACCCGGTCGACCTTGTTCAGCACCACCAGGTCCGCCACCCGCACGTGCCGGGCGAGGTCGGCGGGGAACTCGGCCGCGTCGACCAGCAGCACCAGCCCGCCGTAGCCGACGCGCGGGTGCTCGCTGCCCAGCACCAGCCGCACCATGGCCTCCGGCTCGGCCAGTCCACTGGCCTCGACCACCACCACGTCCACCTGGTCCACGAGCCGGCCGAGCAGCTCGTCCAACCCGCTCACGTCGACCGCGCAGCACAGGCACCCGCCGCCCAGCGACACCGTCGCGTCGACCTGGCCCGCCACGCTCATCGCGTCGACGCCGATCGAGCCGAAGTCGTTGACCACCACGCCGATCCGGGTGCCGCGACTGGTCGCGAGCAGGTGGTTGAGCAGGGTCGTCTTGCCGGCGCCGAGGAAGCCCGCCACCACGACCACCGGTGTCCGCGTCACGTCGAGCGATCCTAGTGCGCGCCCACGCCCGGGCGTTTCGGGCGTTTCGTCCCCGGGCACCCCGAACGCACGAGGAGGTGGTGGGACGCGCGCGGGTTCCGGTTTTCCGCACCCCGTCGTGCGGCTCGCATCATGGTGGCCGCCCACCGCCCGTCCGTAGCGTCCCGATCATGGATGTCACCTGGGTCACCGACCTGATGGAGAACTTCGGCGCACCCGGCGCGGGCGCCGCGATCGCCCTGGAGAACCTGTTCCCGCCGCTGCCGAGCGAGGTGTTCCTGCCGCTGGCCGGGTTCACCGCGAGCCGGGGCGGGATGAGCCTCGTGGCCGCGATCCTGTGGACGACGGCCGGATCGGTGGTGGGCGCGCTGGTGCTCTACTACGTGGGCGCGCTGCTCGGCCGGGACCGGGTCCGGGCCATCGCCGCGCGGATGCCGCTGGTGAGCGTCGCGGACGTGGACCGGACCGAGACGTGGTTCGCCCGGCACGGCCGCGCGACGGTGTTCTTCGGCCGGATGGTCCCGATCTTCCGCAGCCTGATCTCGATCCCGGCCGGCGTGGAACGCATGCCGCTGCCCGGTTTCCTCGCGCTCACCGCGGCCGGCAGCGCGATCTGGAACACCGCGCTGATCATGGCGGGCTACCTGCTCGGCGAGAACTGGCACGTGGTCGAGCGGTACACCGACGTGCTGACCAAGGTGGTGATCGGCGCGGTGCTGCTGGCCGCGGGGTGGTTCGTGGTGTCCCGGCTGGTGCGCCGGTCTCACGCCCGCAGGTAGCGCAGCACCGCGAGCACGCGCTGGTTGTAACCGTCCACACCGGACAGCCGCAGCTTGTCGAAGATCGAGTTGATGTGCTTCTCCACGGCGCTGCGCGACACGTGCAGCCGGGCCGCGATCGAGTTGTTGGTGTGGCCCTCCGCCATGTGCGCCAACACGTCCCGCTCGCGCGGGGTCAGCACGTCCAGCGGGTTCCTGGAGCGCGCGAGCAGCCGGCGCACCACCTCGGGGTCGAACGCGGCGCCGCCCTCGCCCACCCGGCGCAGCGCGTCCAGGAACTCGCCGACCCGCACCACCCGGTCCTTGAGCAGGTAGCCGACGCCGTCGGCGTCGTTCGTGATCAGGTCGACCGCGTACCGCTGCTCCACGTACTGCGACAGCACCAGGACGGCCGTGCCGGGGAACCGCTCGCGGATCTCCAGCGCGGCCCTCATCCCCTCGTCGGAGTGGGTCGGCGGCATCCGCACGTCGGTCACCACGACGTCCGGCCGGTGCGCCTCGACGGCCCGCAGCAGCGCGGCCGCGTCGCCCACCGCCGCCGGCACCTCGTGCCCCTCCTCCACCAGCAGCCGGACCAGACCCTCGCGCAGCAGTGTCGAGTCCTCGGCCAGGATCACCCGCACGGCAACTCCGCCTCGACCACCGTGGGACCGCCCGCCGGGCTGCGCACCGCGAACCGGCCGTCCAGCGCGAGCACCCGGCGGGACAGGCCCGACAACCCGCCGCCCAGCGGGTCGGCGCCACCGACACCGTCGTCCTCGACGCGCACCCGCACGCCGTCGTCGCCACCGGTGACCTCCACGCGGATCATGGTCGCACCCGAGTGCTTGACCGCGTTCGTGACCGCCTCGCTCACCAGGAAGTAGACCGCGGTGCCGACCGCGGGCGGCGCGTCGAACCGTCCACAGTGGAGGGTCACCGGGATCGCGGACCGGTCGGCCACCGCCTCCAGCGCCGCGGCCAGGCCCAGCGTGTCCAGCGCCGCCGGGTACACCCGCCACGCGACCTCGCGCAGGTCCTCCAGCACGCGCGCGGACTCGTCGTGCGCCTGGCGCAGCAACTCGTCCGCCCGGTCGGGGTGGCGCCCGGCCCGGCCGAGCAGCAGGCCCAGCGCCACCAACCGCTGCTGCACGCCGTCGTGCAGGTCCCGCTCGATGCGCCGGCGCTCGGCGTCCACCGCGGCCACGATGCCCGCCCGGCTCGCGGACAGCTCGTCGATCCGGGCGCGCAACACCTCGGCCTCGCTGGGCGCCAGGAACCGGCGCGCCACCCGCGCCTCCAGCGCCGCCACGCCGAGGATCCCCTGCACCTCCACGTAGAGCAGCACCGCGCCGACGACCACCGTGTACGCCGCGACGCCGAGGTCGAGGCCGGGCAGCCGCGCCGTGACGAGCCGGTAGGCGATCACCGCGGCGTAGTAGCCGCCGTAGAACAGCCACACCAACACGAAACCACCGAGCAGACCCACCAGCGCGCGTACGGCCAGGTAGCGCACCGCCCGGCCGCCGGTCGGCTGAGCACTGTCAACGTCAAGGAACTTCCGGATCCGCCGGCGCTCCCACCGGACCGCCCCGTCCGCGACGGGTCCGGGCAGCGCCGCGACCAGCAGGTTCGGCAACGCGGTCGCGAAACCGAGGAGCAGTCCCACGACGACCCGCCAAGTCCGGCTCACTCGTCCGAGGCTAGCCGAACCCGTTCGTGGGATTGGCAGCGCGCGAACGGCTCCAGAGGATCGGTGCCGTGCGTTCAATCGGAATCGTTGGTGCAGGTCAGGCCGGTATCGTGCTCGCCGCGGCGTTGCTGCGTTCGGGGTGGCGGGTGGTGATCCACACGGATCGGAGTCCGTCCGACCACCTGGCGGACCGGGGCAGGCCGACCGCCTGTCTGTTCGGGGACCAGGTGGAGTACGAGAGATCCGTGGGGCTGCCCGAGTGGCCGCAGGCGCCCCGGATGCGGCGGATCCACCTGGACCTGTGCACACCGGACGGCGTGGCGTTCTCGATCGACGCGCCGCTGCGCAAACCGGCCCTCGCGGTCGACCAGAGGCTGAAGTTCTCCGCCGGGTTGGAGGTGCTGGCCGCGCAGGGCGCCGAGGTCGTGATCGGCGCCGTGACCGACCTCGACGCGCTGGCCGCCGAGCACGACCTGGTGGTGGTCACCGTGGGCCGCGAGGCGTTCGGCGGGCTGTTCCCCCGGGACGCGTCGCGGTCGGTGCACACCGCGCCGCAGCGCAAGGTCTTCATGGTGAACCTCGAGGACTGCGACCAGGCCGCGTCGCCCGCGCACGCCGAGGGCGTCTTCTCGTTCGTGCCCGGGGTGCTGGAGATCTTCTGGATCCCGTTCCACGACAAGGACGCCGGGCCCGCCCGGTCCGTCGTGGTCGAGGTCGCGCCCGGCGGGCCGGCCGACCGGTTCGACGGGGTGACGTCGGCCGACGAGGGGTTGGCCGTGCTGCGGTCGATCGTCGCCGACTTCGTGCCGCACGAGGTCGGCTACCTGGCGACGGCCGTGCCGACGAGTCCGGTCACCTGGCTCGCCGGCGCGCTGACGCCGGTGGTGCGCCGACCCGTGGCGGTGCTGCCGTCCGGGCGGCACGTGCTGGGGCTGGGCGACGCCGTGGTGCTCAACGACCCGCTCGCCGGGCAGGGCGCGAACAACGCGACCCGGATGGCCGCGTTCTTCGCCGCCGAACTGGCCGCGCACACCGGTCCGCTGACACCCGAGTGGCTGTCCGGCCGGTTCGACGAGTTCTGGCGGATCGGCCAGTACACGAACCTGTTCAGCAACGGGCTGCTCGCGCCGATGGCCGACTTCCAGCAGGAGGTGCTCGCCGCGGCGTCCCAGGACCCGGTGATCGGCGAGCGGCTGTGGGAGGGGTTCAACAACCCGGCGTCGCTGTTCCCGTGGTTCTTCGACGGTCCGTCGGCGCGGACCTACCTGGCGCAGCGCGAGCGGTCCCGCAGGCCCGCTACCGGGCCGGCGCTGCTGTGAGCAGCCGGCGCAGGTCGGCGACGGCGGCGCGGCCGGCCCTGGTCGCGCCGACCGTGCTGGCGGACGGGCCGTAGCCGACCAGGTGCACCCTCGGGTCGTCGGTGCGCGTGCCGTCGAGCCTGATCCCGCCGCCGGGGCCGCGCAGGTTCAGCGGCGCGAGGTGGTCGAGGGCGGCGCGGAAGCCGGTGGCCCAGAGGATCACGTCGGCGGGCTGCTCGTGGCCGTCGGCCCAGCGGACGGTGTGCTCGGTGAGGTCGCGGAACATCGGTTTCCGGTCCAGGACACCGGTTTCCAGGGCCGCGCGGACCGCCGGGGTGAGGCTCAGGCCGGTGACGCCGACAACGCTGCGCGGCGGCAGGCCCGCCCGGACCCGCTCCTCGACCAGGGCGACGGCGGCGCGGCCGAGCTCCGGGGTGAAGGGCTCGTCGCGGAACACCGGTTCGCGGCGGGTCACCCAGGTGACCTCGGCGGCCGTCGGGGCGATCTCGAGGAGTTGCTGGACGGCGGACGTGCCGCCGCCCACGACGACGACGCGCAGTCCGGCGAACTCCTCGGGGCCGCGGTACCGGGAGGAGTGCAGCTGACGGCCGCGGAAGACGTCCTGGCCCGGGTAGTGCGGCCAGAACGGGCGGGTCCAGGTGCCGGTGGCGTTGATCAGGGCGCGGGTGTCGAGGCGGCCGCGGTCCGTCTCGACCTCCAGCAGGTCGCCCCGGTCGCGGACGGCGGAGACGTGCACCGGGCGGCGGACTCGGAGCGCGTTGCGGCGCTCGAAGTCGGCGAAGTAGGCGGGCAGCACCTCGTTGGCGGGCGCGGTCGGGTCGGGTTCGGCGAGCGGTGCGCCCGGCAGGTCGTGGATGCCGTGCACGGTGGCCATGCGCAGCGTCGGCCAGCGGTGCCGCCACGCGCCGCCGGGACCCTCCTCGCCGTCCAGGACGGTGTAGTCCAGATTCGCCCGTTCGAGGTAATACGCCGCCGACAAACCCGCCTGACCTGCACCGATGACGACCACGTCCATGCTCATGGCAACCACTCCGGAGCCCTCGCGCATTCCTGGTGTGACGGTTCTGTCAGACCCCCTCGCTAGCGTCCCGGGACATGACGAACTTCCTTGTGGACCTCCTCACCCGCCTGTTCGGGAAGGCCCGGCGGGTGCCGCGCGTTGGCCATGGGCATGAGCCGACTGCGCGACCTGCCCCTGTCCGTCCTCGACCTGGCCCCGGTGACGACGGCGACGGACGCGCGAACGGCCCTCGGGCACACCCGCGAGTTGGCCCGGCACGCGGAGGCGTTGGGCTACACCAGGTTCTGGCTCGCGGAGCACCACAACATGCCGGGCATCGCGAGCAGCTCGCCGACGATCCTCATCGCGGACGTGGCGGCGGCGACGTCCACGATCAAGGTCGGCTCGGGCGGCGTGATGCTGCCCAACCACCCGGCGCTGGTCGTGGCCGAGCAGTTCGGCACCCTGACCGCACTCCACCCGGGCCGGATCGACCTGGGCATCGGCCGCGCGCCGGGCACCGACCCGCAGACCGCGCGGGCCCTGCGCCGCACGGCGGGCCCGCTGTCGGCGGACGACTTCCCGCAGCAGCTCCAGGAGTTGCGCGGGTACTTCGAGGGCACCGAGACGCTGAACGCGGTGCCGGCACACGGCAACAAGCCCGCGGTGTGGCTGCTGGGCTCGAGCGGCTACAGCGCGCAGGTCGCCGGCGTGCTGGGCCTGCCGTTCGCGTTCGCCCACCACTTCAGCTCGGAGAACACCATCCCGGCCCTCCAGCTCTACCGGCAGCGCTTCACGCCGTCGGAGGTGCTGAGCGAGCCGTACGCGATGGTGTGCGCCGCCGTGATCGCCGCCGACACCGACGACCACGCCCGCTGGATCGCGGGCCCGCAGGCCTTGTCGTTCCTGAAGCTGCGCGCCGGCACCCCGGGTCCCCTCACCACGCCGCAGGAAGCCGCCGACTACCCGTACTCGGACCTGGAGCGCCTGATCGTGGAGGACCGGTTGTCCTCCCAGGTGATCGGCGCGCCGGACACGGTCGCGAAGTCCCTGGAAGACCTCCTGACCCGCACCGCCGCCGACGAACTCATGGTCACCACCATGGTCGCCGACCAGAAGGACCGCCTGCGCTCCTACGAAATCCTGGCCGACCTGGCCGCCCTCCCCACCTCCGCCGGCTGACCAGCCCACGCCACGGCCACCCACCGACCACCGAGATCCCGTTGCGGCGCCCCGGTTCGAAGGAGTGACGGCGAGGGCGACCGCCAGCAACGCGGCTCACGACGGACGACGAACAGCAGGCCGATCGACCGAAGAGCGGCCGCGCGGCGGCAGCCCGACGTCGGTCGGCGGTCAGTCGGTCGGTAGGACAG
Organism: Actinosynnema sp. NPDC020468; assembly: GCF_040642015.1. Lineage (NCBI taxonomy): Bacteria > Bacillati > Actinomycetota > Actinomycetes > Pseudonocardiales > Pseudonocardiaceae > Actinosynnema > Actinosynnema sp. NPDC020468. The sequence goes on along the minus strand of NZ_JBFAEO010000001.1, from coordinate 123,803 downwards.
CGATCGGTCGGCGCCAGTCAGCCGGGCCCGCAGACGGGCGGCGGTCGGGCGAGCGGCGGTCGGGCGACATCCGCCCACGACAGGCGATAGGCGATCGGAGGGCGTGATCAGCGACGCGTGATCAGCAAACGGCGGCGCCAACCGGCCAGGCCGCGAACAGGCGGCGGCAGCCCAGCGGCGCCAGTCGGGTGGCGGGCGGCTGCGTGCCGTCAGGCGATGGGCGATCGTCGGGCGCGATCGGCGGTGCGATCAGCGAACTGAACGGCTGTAACCAACCGGACCGCGAACGGGCGGCGGCAGCCCAGCGGCGCCGGGCGGGCGAGCGGGCGGGCGAGCGGCGGGCGGCGGGCGGGCGAGCGGCGGTCGGGTGGTAGCGGTCGGGTGGGGCGAAGGGTGATCGGCTGCGCGTGATCGGCGAACGGATTCCCTTTCTCCACCGGGCATGGGCAAGTCCGGCATGGGCGAGTCCGGCGCGCGGCTGGGCTGTCCACAGCCGGGGCCTCGGCACCTCCGTTCTCGGGCCGTGACAGCGGGTCGTGGCCGCAGGGTCGTGGCCGCAGGAGGTGACTGCGGCCTGTGGCTGTGGCTGCGGCAGTGCCTGTGGTGTCACGCCGGCGGGCACCCGGCGCTCCTGTCTCGCCGGCTCGACGCGCTCATCGCGGCCTCAGGCGCGGCGCTGGTGCGACTCTCGGGGTGCGCGCGGGATGCTCGCGCGGCTGGGGGCGGGCCGCGGGCCGGCGGTTGGTCGGCCGGTTCAGTCGGTGGAATCGCGTGGCGGATTTCGCTCATTCGGGAGGTGGGTGGACTGTTCGCCCGGATTGCTCACCCGGTCGTGCGATCATCCCCCGTCTGCCGATATCCACCTCACGGGGAATCTCTCGCCGGCGACCAATTCGCGGCGGTTCACGCTCGATCGGGGGGTCGGTACGCCGGTTCGGCGGTGGGTGGTGCCCGCCGGTGGGCGAAACGCGTTCCTCCAGACCGCACATTCGCGGCTTCGTTGCCCTTGTTTTTCACAGTTGGACGGGTGTCATTCATCCATCCGAGTGAATACTGAAGTCGAGGGCTGGCAACCGGCCGAATACGCGCAATGATCCCTGTGAGCGCGCACGCCCCCCGACGCGCTCCCTAACTTCCGGACGACGAGTCGTCCGATCGCCCGGCCGCCGCCGAAGCCCCTTGTGTGGTCTGGACCACTCAAGGGGCCGCCAGGAATCACGGGTTGGCCACGGGCAGGCACCAGGTGCGAATCAAGGCCCCTCATCCACACCCGGCACGTCCCCGACACCGTCATGGTGGAGTCCAGGACAAGGCAAGCCCACCGCCGGGGCGGGAAGGGGAGGTTCGTGAAGTTCGCCAGACTGGCCGCCGGCGTGTGCCTGGTATCGGCTTTGGCGGGATGTGCGGCCCCCTCCGGTCTGTCCGCTCCCGCCGTGCCGCGCGAGTCCACGAGCGCGGTCGCGCACGCGGCGCCCGCCGCGCCGGACTCCGCCTACACCCCGTTCGGGGTGCAGCGGGTGTGGGCGAACGGGCTGTCGATCACCGTCTCCGCGCCCAAGTCGCTCAAGCCGAGCGGGACGTCGTTTCCGAAGTCGCCGCGCACGGCGGTGTTCGTCGTCACCATCGCCAACGGCACCGGGATGGCCTACCGGACCAACCAGCTCGCGGTGAAGGCGCTGCTCGGCGGCACGCCGGTGCCCGAGGTGCTGGACTCGGTGCAGGGGCTCAACGGCATCGGCACGGCGGTCAACGAGGTGCCCGCCGGCGGCGAGACGACGCTGACCCTGGCCTACGCGGTGCCGGAGAACACCGTGCGGCTGCAACTGCTGGTCGAGCCCAACGGCGCGGACCAGGTGCCCGGCGCCACCTTCGAAGGGCAGGCCTGAGCCTGGCTGTAGCGTCTGGGGGCATGACCGAGCAGCAGCGCCTGTCCCCCGGCGACCAGGCCCCGGCGTTCACCCTGCCCGACAGCGAGGGCAGGCCCGTCTCGCTCTCCGACTACCTGGGCAAGTCCGTGGTCGTCTACTTCTACCCCGCGGCCGGCACACCGGGGTGCACCAAGCAGGCGTGCGACTTCCGCGACAACCTCGGCGACCTCGCCGGCTCCGGGTACGAGGTCGTCGGCATCTCGCCCGACAAGCCGGAGAAGCTGGCGAAGTTCGTCGCCGCCGAAGGCCTGAACTTCCCACTGCTGTCCGATGTGGACAAAACCGTGCTGACCGCGTGGGGCGCGTTCGGCGAGAAGCAGAACTACGGCCGCACCGTGCAGGGCGTCATCCGGTCCACGTTCCTCGTGGGACCCGACGGCACGATCGTCAAGGCGATGTACAACGTCCGCGCCACCGGCCACGTAGCCAAGCTGCTGCGCGAACTCCCCGCCTGACCCGACACCGGGGCGCCCGGACCGCGGGCGCCCCGCACCAGGCCTCGGGTACGGTGGAGGGGCGAGGACCGGCCATTCCGGGCCGCTCGAACCTCACGTAAGGGTGATAACCGTGTGTCGCGCGACGACACCCGACGGTTCCTTCGTCCCCTCCGGGCAAACCCCTTCCCGGTACCTGCCTGCCGCGCGCACCGCTTCCGGGCACGCGGTTTCCGGGCGCGGCGCCTCCGCCTGCGTCCCCTCCGGCCAGAGCCCCTCGAAGTACGTCCTGCGCGTCCACTTCCCCACGCGCGGCGGTTGATCCGGGCTGTCGTACGCCCCCTTCACCCGACCGCGCGCACCCGGGACAACCCCATGCTGAAGTGGATCCTGCTCGTCCTCGCCATCGCCTTCGAGGTCTTCGCCACGCTGTGCCTGAAGGCTTCCGACGGTTTCACCAATACCCTGCCGACGCTCGGTCTGATCGCGGGCTACGGCGTCGCGTTCTACCTGGAGTCCCAGGTCATCCGACTCGGACTGCCCGTCGCCATCACCTACGCGGTGTGGGCGGGCGGTGGCATCGCGCTCGTCGCGGTCGCCGGGCGGGTGCTGTTCGAGGACCCCATCAGTCCCGCCATGCTCGCCGGCATGGCCCTGATCGCGGCGGGGGTGTGCGTGGTGTCCGCGGCGACCGTCGCCTGACCGACGGGCCGCGCCCGATCCTCGACGCGACCGGACGAAGGACCCGGGCCGGGTCCTCGGCGCGACCGGATGAGGATCCGGGCCCGGTCTTCGACGCGGCCGGATGAGGGACCCGGCCTGGGTCCTCGAGGCGACCGGATGAGGGACCCGGCCGGGTCCCCATCGCGGCCGGGTGCGGACCGGGCCGGGGCCTCACCTGTCCGTGTTCGCCGCGTTCTTCAAGTGCGGCAACAACAAGCGGAGCGCGCGGCCGCGGTGGGACAGCGCGTCCTTCTCCTCGGGCGAGAGTTCCGCGGAGGACACGTCGTGGCCCTCGGGGCGGAAGATCGGGTCGTAGCCGAACCCGTTGACGCCGCGCGGTTCGCGCAGGACCTCGCCGCGCCACTCGCCGCGCACGACCGTCTCCACGCCACCCGGCGCCACGAACGCCGCCGTGCACACGAACGCCGCGCCGCGCCGCTCGTCCGGCACGTCGCGCAGCTGACCCAGCACCAGGTCGAGGTTGGCCTGGTCGTCGCCGTGCGCGCCGGACCACCGGGCGGACAGCACGCCGGGCATGCCGTTCAGCGCGTCCACGCTGATGCCCGAATCGTCGGCGACCGACGGCAGCCCCGTCGCGGCGAACGCGTCGCGGGCCTTGGCGAGCGCGTTGCCCTCGAACGTGGGGTCGGTCTCCGGCGCCTCGGGGAACGCCGGCACGTCGTCCAGGCCGACGACCTCGACCCCGGCCAGGCCCTCGGCCTCGAGGATCCGGCGCAGTTCGCCGAGCTTCTTGCGGTTGCGGGAGGCCAGCAGCAGCTTCACTTGCGCTTCGCCTTCGGCTCGGGCAGCACGCCGGGGTACGGCGCGGCGAGTGCTTCGGCCTGGAGGGCGTTCAGCTTCGCACAGCCCTCCAACGCCAGGTCCAGCATCCGGTCGAGCGTGGTGCGGGCGAACGTCGCGCCCTCGCCGGTGCCCTGCACCTCGATCAGCGTGCCCGCGTCGGTCGCCACCACGTTCATGTCGACCTCGGCCCGCGAGTCCTCCTCGTAGGGCAGGTCCAGCCGCACCCGGCCGTCGACCACGCCCACCGACACCGCCGACACCGCGCACGACAGCGGCTGGGGGTCGGCCAGCCGGCCGGCCGCGCCGAGCCACGTCACGGCGTCCGCCAGCGCGACGTACGCGCCGGTGATCGCGGCGGTCCGGGTGCCGCCGTCGGCCTGGATCACGTCGCAGTCGATCACGATCGTGTTCTCGCCCAGCGCCGCCAGGTCGATGCACGCGCGCAGCGAGCGGCCGATCAACCTGCTGATCTCGTGCGTGCGGCCGCCGATGCGGCCCTTCACGGACTCGCGGTCGCCGCGCGTGTGCGTCGCGGAGGGCAACATCGCGTACTCGGCCGTCACCCAGCCGAGACCCGAACCCGACCTCCAGCGGGGAACCCCTTCGGTCACACTGGCTGCGCAGAGCACACGAGTGTTGCCGAACTCGATCAGCACGGACCCCGCCGGCCACTGCTGGAAGCCTCGGGTGATCCTGATGTCGCGCAGTACGTCGTCGTTCCTGCCATCGGTCCTCAGCACGGCACTACCCTAAAGCGCTGAACCCGGGGACGGCCCACCGGCGTAGGGAGAGGCATGGCACTCGCAGGCGACGTGGCGACGATCTTCGGGGTTCCGGCGCACCCGCTGCTGGTCCACGCGGTGGTGGTGTTGCTGCCGCTGGCGTCGGTGGCGGCGATCGCGGTGGCGGTCGTGCCCAAGTGGCGACGGCGGTACAGCTGGCCGGTGCTGGGGGTGACGCTCGTGGGCGTCGGCTCCGTGCCGCTGGCGCAGCAGGCGGGCGAGCAGCTCTACGACCGGCTGTCGAGCCTGGGCAACCCGCTCATCGAGCGGCACGCGGACCTGGGCAACGACCTGCTGCCCTTCGCGCTGGGCTTCGGCGTCGCGGTGATCGCGCTGATGGTCGCGGGCAAGCTCGCCGACCGGGAGCGCGCCGCCGACGCCGAGGGCGGCTCGGTGCCGCGCACGTGGCGCACGATCGCGGTGGTGGTGGCCGTGCTGGTGGTGGCCGGCGGCATCGCGACGACGGTGCAGACGGTCCGCATCGGCCACAGCGGCGCGACGGCGGTCTGGCAGGGCGTCGGCAGCTGACCCCGCCCGTGGTCCGCCGACCACGGGCACGACCCACGGTCGGCGCGCGCAGTGGGCGGGCCCGCGGTCGGACTGGCGGGATCGGCGCACCCGGGACCGGTCGGTGGTCGGACCGGGGGATCAGCGCGCTCGGGATCAGTCCGCGGTCGCGCCCGGCAGGGTCAGCGGAACCGGCGCGCCCTGTTCCAGGGTGCGCGAGACGGTGCACAGCTGGGCGATGGCCCGGCGCACGGCGGCCTCCAGAGCAGCGCGCTGCGGCTCGTCCAGGGTCGACGCGTCGTACTCCAGCGCGGTCGGGACCTCGGGGAGTTCGTGTTCCTCGCCCTGGCGCGGGTCGACGGCGCGGGCGACCAGGCGGTCACCCGTCCGTCGGGTGATCAGCGTTTCCGCGGTCACCGCCGCGCACCCGGCCGCCGCCGCGAGCAGCAGCTCGACGGGGCTGAACGCGCCCTCCGCGCCCTTCCGCCCGATCCTGACCTCCGCGCCGCGGTCGTTCGTGGCCACGAAGGTGTGTTCGGCGACCCTGGTCACCTCGACGTCCGACACCCCGTCGACGTTAGTCGATGCGGTCCTTGGTCTCGTGGGCGAGCTTGCGCACGTACTCGAGGTCGCCGCAGTCGTCGGCGATGCGCTCCTGCCGCACGGCCAGGAACTTCTCGCCCAGCTCGGCCCGCCGGTCCGCGGCGACCTGCTCGCGGGTGTCGTTGAGGATGGTGCGCTCCTCCTCGTCCACGTGGTGGTTGAGGGCCTCGACCAGCTCCTCCAGCTTCGCCTCCCACTCGTCGGACTCGGTGTCGGCGACCTCCAGCAGCGCGAGCAGCGCCTGGTGGCCCTCGGCGTGCTCCTCCGCGCCGTGGTCGACCTCGTCGGAGTCGACCTCGCGGTACCGCTTGAGCGCCGGGTAGACCTCCGACTCCTCCGCCTCGGCGTGCGCGACGAGCAGTTCGGCCAGCTCGGCCAGGACCGCCGACCGGTCCGAGGAGCGGTCCCGCAGCGCGCGGAACAGCTCCTCGAACCTGCGGTGGTCGGCAAGGATCAGCTCTACGACGTCAGTGGACATGGCGGCGGGCTACCCGCGCGCCCGGCCACCCAATCCGCCTGGTCGGCTGATCCGCCGGGTCAACCGATCCGGTAGCTCTTGCCCCGTCTGGCCAGCTCCACCGGCCCGGTGAACTGCTCGCGGGCCTCGGCCAGCACCACCTCGGGATCGGTCCACGGCGCCACGTGCGTCAGCAGCAGCTCGCCGACACCGGCGTCGGCGGCGAGCCTGCCCGCCTGCCGGCCGGACAGGTGCAGGTCGGCCGGCCGGTCCTCGCGGTGCTGCCAGGTCGCCTCCGACAGCAGCACGTCCACCCCGTCGGCCAGCTCGTGCAGCGCCTCGCACGGTCCCGAGTCGCCGGTGTACACCAAGGACGCGTCCGGTGTCGCGATGCGGAAGCCGTAGGCCTCGCACGGGTGCGCCACCCGGGCCGCGGTGACCTCGAAGGGTCCGATGTGGACGGTCCCCTCCGGTAAGGCGTGGAACTCGAACACGTCGCCCAGGTCGGTGCGGGCGAGTTCCTCCGCGCTCTCCGCGTACGCGCGGGCGAACCGGTCCGGCGACTCGCTCGGCCCGTGCACGGGCAGCTTGCGCTCGGTCGGGTCGTAGGGCGGATCGGGGTGGTAGCGGCGCAGGACCGTCAACCCGGTGAAGTCGCCGCAGTGGTCCGGGTGCAGGTGGGAGAACAGCACCGCGCCCAGGGAGAAGGGGTCGCGGTGGGCCTGCAACGCGGCGAGCACACCGCTGCCGAAGTCGACGGCGAGACTGAACCCGTCGGCTTCCACCAGGTACCCGGAAGCGGGGGCGTCAGGCCCCGGCAGGCTGCCCGAGCAGCCGAGGATGGTCAACAGCACCCGTGGAGCGTGCCAGGTCATCCGTAGGGGTGGAAGGAGGTGGTTTCCAGCCGGGGCAGGAATCGCCTGGCGAGCCTCGCGAACGATTCGGCCGGTCCGGTGGACGTGAACCGCTGATCGGGTTCGCCTTCGCGGAACAGGTCGCGCTCGGTGAGCACCCGGACCACGTCCTTCACCGTCTCCTCGGCGCTGGAGACGAGCGTGACCGTGTCGCCCATGACTATTTGGAGCACACCGGTCAGCAGCGGGTAATGGGTGCAGCCGAGCACGAGCGTGTCCACCTCCGCGCGCTGCAACGGCTCCAGGTAGGCCTGCGCGAGACCGAGCACCTGCCGCCCCGAGGTGATGCCCCGTTCCACGAAGTCCACGAACCTCGGGCACGCGACGGCGGTCACCTCCAGGTCGCGGGCGGCGGCGAAGGTGTCCTGGTAGGCGCCGGAGGTGATCGTGCTCTGGGTGCCGATCACACCCACCCGGCCGGTCCGCGTCGTCGCGACCGCCCTGCGCACGGCGGGTAGCACGACCTCGACCACCGGAACGTCGTAGCGCTCGCGGGCGTCGCGCAGGCACGCGGCGGACGCCGTGTTGCACGCGATCACGAGCATCTTCACCCCGTCGGCGACGAGCTTGTCCGCGATCTCCAGCGCGTGCCCGCGCACCTCGGCGATGGGAAGCGGGCCGTACGGGCCGTTCGCCGTGTCGCCGACGTACCGGAGCCGCTCGGCGGGCAGCTGGTCCATGATCGCGCGGGCCACCGTGAGGCCGCCCACACCCGAGTCGAAGATCCCGATGGGCAGATCGGCGGTCACGCGTTGGCACCAACGCGGGCGTCGCGAGCGGCTCCCCAGGCGGCGAGCAGCCCGCCGAGTGCGCCGAACAGGTGGCCTTCCCAGGAAATACCCGGTTGGCCGGGCAGCACGCCCCACAGCGCGGCCCCGTAGACCGCGAACACCAGGACGGCCACCACGATCTGCAACGGGCTGCGGTTGAACAGGCCGCGCACGAGCAGGAACACCAGGAAGCCGAACACCAGACCGGACGCGCCGATGTGCACGCCGTCCGAGCCGACCAGCCACACGCCGAGCCCGCTCGTCAGCCACACCACGGCCGTCACCTGGAAGAACTGCTTGATGCCCGCCGACGTGGCCAGGAAACCGAGGATCAGCAGCGGCACCGCGTTGCTCGTCAGGTGCGCCCAGTCCGCGTGCAGGAACGGGTACCAGAGGATGTTGTCCCACTGCGAGAAGTCGCGCGGGATGACGCCGTCGTTGTCCAGCGAGTGGTTCAGCAGGACGTCGAACGCCTCGACCACGTACAGCAGTCCGACGAATCCGAGCACCACCGCGGCCGACGCGATCGGGTGGGCGGGCCAGACGCGGCGGGCGTCGGGCCGGTGCGCCTGGGGCGCGGCGGGAACGACCGAGGGGTCCACAGGGCCAGATTACGCGTCGGAAGCGGGGCGGTGACCCGATCCGGCGCGGAAACCCGAGGTGGGGAGGCCGATCGGGTGTCTAGGCTGTGCCGGTGTCGATTGAAGTCGCTGTCCACGCCGTGGTCGAACTGGCCGGAGCGCCCCTGTGGGACCCGTTGAGCGACACCCTGCTGTGGGTGGACGTCCTCGGGAGCGCCGTGCACCGGCACTCCCCCGCGCGCGGGTCGGACGACGTGCTCGACGTGCCGCAGCACGTCGGCGCCGCGCTGCCGCGCGACCGGGGCGGCCTGGTGCTCAACCTGCGGGACGGTGTGGCCCTGGTCGACCGGGACGGCTCCCGGACGTGGCTCGGGTACTGGGCTCGGGACGGGGTGCGCGGCGGTCAGGCCGCGGTCGGGCCCGACGGCGCCCTGTGGGCGGGCACCACCCGGTACGACGGCGGCCCGAACGGCGGCTGGCTCGCGCGGGTGCGCCCGAACGGCGACGCGGGCGTGGTGCTGGACAAGGTGACGGCCGGCAGCGGGTTCGGGTGGAGCCCGGACGGGTCCCGGCTGTACTTCACCGACGTCGGCGAGGGCCGGGTGGACGTGCTCGACTTCGCCGACGGCGTGGCGACGAACCGGCGTCCGCTGGCCTCGGTGACCAGGGGTGTGCCCGACGGGCTGTGCGTGGACGCCGACGGCTGCGTGTGGGTGGCCGCGCGGGACGGCGGCGCGGTGCTGCGGTTCACCCCGGACGGCGTGCTCGACCGGGAGGTCGACCTGCCCGCGGACCGGCCGACGTCGTGCGCCTTCGGCGGGCGCGACCTCACCGACCTGTACGTGACGACGACCCGGACCGACACGTGGTCGGAGGGATCCGTGCTGGTGGTGCCGGGCGCGGGCGCGGGACTGCCGGCGGCGGCGTTCAGCGGCTGAGGCCGACCGGGGTTCGAGCGCGACCGGTGGTGGCCCGGGTGGTCCGGGCCGCCACCGGTGTCACGCCCAGAGGTGGCCGTCGAGGCGTTCCGCGGCCTCGTCCAGCGTGCCGGCGTACGCGCCGGTCGACAGGTACTTCCAGCCCGCGTCGGCGACCACGAAGGCCACGTCCGCCCGTTCGCCCCTGGTCACCGCCTTCTCGGCGGCGGCGAGCGCGGCGTGCAGGATCGCGCCGGTGGAGATGCCCGCGAAGATGCCCTCCACCTCCAGCAGCTGCCGGGTGCGGCGCAGGGCGTCGTAGGAGCCGACCGAGTAGCGCCCGGTGAGCACCGTCTCGTCGTACAGCTCGGGCACGAAGCCCTCGTCCAGGTTGCGCAGGCCGTAGACCAGCTCGCCGTACCGCGGCTCGGCGGCCACGATCTGCACGTCCGGCTTCTGCTCGCGCAGGTACCGGCCGACGCCGACCAGGGTGCCGGTGGTGCCCAGACCCGCCACGAAGTGGGTGAGCGTCGGCAGGTCCTTGAGCAGCTCGGGACCGGTGCCGTGGTAGTGCGCGCCGGCGTTGGCCGGGTTGCCGTACTGGTAGAGCATCACCCAGTCGGGGTTCTGCGCGGCCAGCTCCTTCGCCCGCGCCACGGCCTGGTTGGACCCGCCCGCCGCGGGCGAGAACACGATCCGCGCGCCGTAGGCCTGGAGCAGCTGCTTGCGCTCGGTGGAGGTGTTCTCCGGCATCACGCACACCAGGCCGTAGCCCTTGAGCTTGGCGGCCATGGCCAGCGCGATGCCCGTGTTGCCCGACGTCGGCTCCAGGATCGTGCAGCCGGGCGTCAGCGCGCCGGACCGCTCGGCCTCCTCGATCATGGTCAGGACGGGTCGGTCCTTGATCGAGCCGGTCGGGTTGCGGTCCTCCAGCTTCGCCCAGAGGCGCACGTCCTTGGAGGGCGACAGCCGGGGCAGGCCCACGAGGGGCGTGCCGCCGACCGCGTCCAGCAGTGACTCGTAGCGCGCCACGGCGGATCAGCCGCCCGCGACGGCCGGGAGGATCGTGACCGTGTCGCCGTCCTTGACCTCGGCGTCGAGGCCGCCGGAGAAGCGCACGTCCTCGTCGTTGACGTAGACGTTGACGAAGCGGTGCAGCGAGCCCTCCTTGACCAGGCGCGCCTTCAAGCCACCGTGGTTGGCCTCCAGGTCGTCGATGACCTGGAGCAGCGTGCTGCCGGCGGCCTCGACGGACTTCTGCCCGCCCGTGTGGGTGCGCAGGATCGTGGGGATGGAGACGGTGACGGCCATGCTGGAACCTCCGAGGAACCGGGATTTGACGATGCGTCGGGAAACGCGTGGTGCGGCGCGGCGGCGCTCGCTCAGGGACGGTCGGGCGTGTCGTCCGGGCCCGTGTGCGCGAAGAGGTAGGACTCGACCACCTCGACGGGCTCCTCGGTCACCACACCGTCGAGGATCCGGTAGGACCGCAGCTCGTGCCGCTCGGGGTCCCGGGTCGAGACGAGGACGTAGTGCGCGTTCGGCTCCTGGGCGAGCGTGATGTCCGTGCGCGACGGGTACGGCTCGGTCGCGGTGTGCGAGTGGTAGACGACGACGGGTTCCTCACCGTCGCGGTCCATCTCGCGGTACACCCGCAGCTGCTCCATGGAGTCGAACCGGTAGAACGTCGGGGACCGCTCGGCGTTGTCCATCGGGACGAACCGCTCGGGGCGGTCGGAGCCCTCGGGACCCGCGATGATCCCGCACGCCTCGTCCGGGTGGTCGCGACGGGCATGCGCCACCATCGCGTCCACTAGGTCACGGCGAATCACCAGCACGGCTCCATCTTACGGTGTGGAGGAAGCCGTCCCGGGGTGTGAGAACCCGCACCCCCGTATCGACCACTGCCTGGGAATACCGCGGCGGTCCGCGGTGTCGCCGACCGTCCGGGGTGGACCCGGCGGGCGGTCGGGCGGGCGGTCGGCGCGGGTCAGCCCAGCGCGGTGAGCAGGGCGTTCGCCGCCGCGGTGCACAGGGCGTTGACGGAGGCCTCGACGGGGTTGTCGGTGGCGACCGCGAACACGGTGGTGGGCAGGGTGAGGCCGGCCCGGGGGAACGCGTCCTGCGCGGACATCGCGACCCTTCGGCACTCCGCCTTGGTCAGCAGCGCGTCCACGACCACCACGGCGGCCGCCGACGTCGGGCCGACCAGGGCGTAGGCCGCCGGTGGCGGCTCGGTGGCGGTGGCGCACGCCCGGTAGGCGTCCGGGGTCGGGTCGACGCCCAGCGCGGCGGTCGGCACGATCGGGACCACCCAGTCCGGCTCCGCGCCCACCGGGTAGCCGTGGTGGTGCTCGGCCAGCCAGGACACCGCGCCGCCCGCGACCGCGAGCGAACCGGTGGTCAGCACGATCGCGTGCACCCGGGGCACCAGCGCGGACGGGTCCAGCAGGTCCAGCTCGCGGGTGCCGGCGGGCGCGCCGCGGGTGTCCACGCCCGCCGTCGCGCCGGCGGGCGTCAGCAGGACCAGGACGCCCTCGGCGCGACCGAGGCGCATCAGTCCATGACCGCTTCGACCAGGGTCTCCTGCACCCAGGTCAACCAGTGGTAGACGCCCAGGTGCGGCGAGCGCGGGTCGTCCTCCGGCAGCTCGTCGGGCATGTCCTCCTGGACGTCCAGCGCGGTGCCCAGCGCCAGCCGGACGTCGTTGAGCGCGGACAGCCAGGCCTCGGCCTCGGTCAGCTTGAGCCGCACGTCGCCGCCGTCGGGCGGGCAGGTGTCCAGCACGATCGCCGCGACGCCGGTTTTGCGGTCCAGCAGCTCGGGCTCGTGCAACGACCGCAGCGCGGCCGCCGAGTCCGCCTCGCCGGGGTCGGGCGCGTCCGGGTCGAGGCGGTGGAAGTCGGGCAGCAGGCGACCGAGGATCGGGTCGTCCGGCGGTGTCGACGGGCCGGTGCGGATGCCGGTCAGCTCGGACAGCTCGTCCTGCGGCGCCTCCTCGGCGCGGGCCGCGAGCATGTCCTGGATCTGGCTCACCAGGCCCCGGACCACGGCCGCCTCCTGGCGGTCGAAGCGTCCCAGGACCTCGTCGCCGGACCGGCTCCACTTCCTCACGACGAGCGCTGCATGGTCGCCCACAGGCCCGCGGCGTGCAGTTTCGCCACGTCGGCCTCCACCTTGTCCTTGGATCCGGACGACACGATCGCCCGGCCTTTGTGGTGCACGTCCAGCATGAGCTTCGTCGCGTGGTCCCGGCTGTAGCCGAACAGCTTCTGGAGGACGTACGTCACGTAGGACATCAGGTTGACGGGGTCGTTCCAGACCAGCGTCTGCCAAGGTCGGTCCTCGGACCGCACCTCCGCGCCGGCCGGGTCGACCTGCGTCCGCTCGTGCTCCACGGGCGTGGTCATACCGCCAATGGTGTCATGTTCCGCACGGTGGCGGACGCCATAGGTCCCCTTCGACCGCCGTGAACATAGGCTTTGACGTCATGTCGACCTCAACGGCGCTGCTGACCGACCACTACGAGTTGACGATGCTCGCCGCCGCGCTGCGCGACGGCACCGCCGACCGGGCGTGCGTCTTCGAGGTCTTCGCCCGCCGATTGCCGGAGGGCCGCCGCTACGGGGTGGTCGCCGGCACCGGCCGGCTGCTGGACGCGATCACCGCGTTCCGGTTCGCCGACGAGGAGCTGGACCTGTTGCGCCGCACCGGGGTCGTGGACGAGGCGACCCTGGAGTGGTTGGCCGGCTACGAGTTCACCGGCGACGTGGACGGCTACCCCGAGGGCGAGCTGTACTTCCCGGGCTCGCCGATCCTGTCGGTGCGCGCGCCGTTCGGCGTGGGCGTGGTGCTGGAGACCCTGGCGCTGTCGATCCTCAACCACGACAGTGCGATCGCCTCGGCCGCCGCGCGGATGGTCGGCGCGGCCAACGGCAGGCGGATGATCGAGATGGGCTCGCGGCGCACCCACGAGGAGGCCGCGGTCGCCTGCGCCCGCGCCGCCTACCTGGCCGGGTTCACCGCGACGTCGAACCTGGAGGCCGCGCGCCGGCACGGCATCCCGACCACCGGCACCTGCGCGCACGCGTTCACCCTGCTGCACGACAGCGAGGAGGAGGCGTTCCGGGCGCAGGTCGACGCGCTGGGCGAGGGCACGACGCTGCTGGTCGACACCTACGACATCACCCGCGGCATCGACACCGCGGTCGGGGTGGCCGGGCCGGGGCTCGGCGGCGTGCGGATCGACTCGGGCGACCTCGGCGTGCTGGCCAGGCAGGCCCGCGACCAGCTCGACTCGCTCGGCGCGAAGTCCACCCGGATCGTGGTGTCCGGCGACCTGGACGAGTACGCGATCGCGGCGCTGCGCGCGGAGCCGGTGGACGCCTACGGGGTGGGCACCTCGCTCGTCACCGGCTCGGGCGCGCCGACCGCGGGCATGGTCTACAAGCTGGTCGAGGTGGACGGCCGCCCGGTCGCCAAGCGCAGCTCGCACAAGGAGTCGCGCGGCGGTCGGAAGTCGTCGATCCGGCGGCACAAGGACACCGGGACCGCGATCGAGGAGATCGTGTTCCCGCACGACGAGCAGCCCGACCTCGGCGCGCACGACCGGGTGCTCGCGACGCCGCTGATCCGGGGCGGCAAGCGGGTCGAGGGGTTGGACACGCTGGCGGAGAGCCGGGAGCGGCTGCGCGCGGCGCTGGTGACGGTGCCGTGGGAGGGCTTGAAACTGTCGCGCGGCGAGCCCGCGATTCCGACGACGTTCCGGTAGAGGAGCAAGGTCATGGCCAAGGCGCTGATCGTGGTGGACGTGCAGAACGACTTCTGCGAGGGCGGCTCGCTGGCGGTCGCGGGCGGCGCGGCGGTGGCCGCGGCCATCTCCGCGCACGTCGCGGCGGGCGGGTACGACCACGTGGTGGCGACCCGGGACTACCACGTCGACCCGGGGTCGCACTTCAGCGCGACGCCGGACTTCGTGGACTCGTGGCCGGTGCACTGCGTGGCGGGCACGGCGGGCGCGTCGTTCCACCCGGAGCTGGACGTGACCCCGGTGGAGGCGGTGTTCTCCAAGGGCGCGTACGCGGCGGCCTACTCGGGGTTCGAGGGCGCGTCGGGCGGCGGCGAGCAGCTGACCGACTGGCTGCGCGCGCACGACGTGGACGCGGTGGACGTGGTCGGCATCGCGACCGACCACTGCGTGCGGGCGACCGCGCTGGACGCGGTGGCGGCCGGGTTCGCCACGACGGTGCTGCTGGACCTGACGGCGGGCGTGTCGCGGGCCACCGTCGACGGCGCGCTGGAGCGGCTCGCCGCGGCGGGCGTGGTGCTGGAGGGCACCCCGAAGGTCGGCTGACGCACGACGCGGGGGCCACCCTGGTGGGTGACCCCCGCGTGTGCGCTCCGTCAAGCTGTCACGAGGTCACGGCGTCGGCGAGCAGGCCGCGTGGCCCACGACCAGTTCGCCCGAGATCCCCGAGGCCGGCTGGAACCGGACGTGCAGCAGGTTGAGGTCGATGCTGCCGTCGTTCGGGTTCGGCAGGGTCACCTCGGCGAAGGTGACGGTGGCGAGCACCGCGCCGGTGGCCTTCTTCAGCGGCAGGCTGAAGTTCGCGGGCACCACCGGCGGCAGGGCCGGGAACCCGCTCAGGCCGCCGACGCCCCAGCCCGCCCTGGTGCCGTACTGGTCGGCCTGGCAGGTGATCCGCCAGGACGCCAGCTTGAGCCGCGGCCCGCCCGCCGCGACCAGCGCGGACAGCTCGAAGTTCGAGCCGATCGCCTCGGACTTCGTGGTGGTCACGTCGTTGTCCGCGTCCACGACGGTGGTCGTGCAGGACGACGAGCCCGAGCCGAACTTCACGCCCGAGTCCGACACCGGGCCCGAGGTGTTCGTGGTCCGGCCGTCCACCGCGCACGGCGCCAGGTCGTCGATCAGGGTCTGGTCGCCCGCCTTGGTGAAGTCCGCCCACGCGACGGACGCGACGCCCGGCGGGTTGGCGGCCAGTGCCGGTGTCGCCGTGGCGAGCAGACCTGTCACGAGCGCCGCGGCGACCGCCGCGACCCGACGCGCTCGACTGTGCTTCATGTGCATGCCCTTTCGGTTCGCTGCCCCTCTGCGTCGAATAATCGACGGCGTGGACCCGGGCGCTAACCGTTCCAACCATTTCTCACACCACGGAGGAATTGTCGGCACCTGATCGGGAAGACCGTCACGGAATGCAGTCACGGCGTCGAGGGAATGCGCATCGGGAGCACGTCCGCGAAATCGGCGGGCAACCCCACGAGCTGTTCCAGCGCCGCCCGCACCCGGTCCGCCGCGGCGCCGTCGCCGAACGGGTTCCGGCCGGGCGGCAGCCGCAGCCGGGACGCGAGCACCCAGCCCGCCTCGGCCAGGATCCGGGTCGTGTCGGTGCCCACCAGCCACGCGCAGCCCGCCTCGACCGCGGCCGTGCGCTCGGTGCTGTCCCGCAGCACGAGCACCGGCACGCCGAACGTCGGCGCCTCCTCCTGGATGCCGCCGGAGTCGGTCAGCACCAGCGCGGACCGGCGCAGCGCCCGCACCAGGTCCGGGTAGTCCAGCGGCCCGGTGACCAGGATCCGGTCGTGGCCGCCCAGCGCCCGGCGCACCTGGGTGCGCACGACGGGGTTGGGGTGCGTCGGCACGAGCACCCGCACGTCGGGGTGCCGGTCGGCGATCGCGCGCACCGCGTGCAGCACCCGGTCCAGCGGCGCGCCCCAGGACTCGCGGCGGTGCGCGGTGACCAGCACGAGCCGTTCGCCGCGCTCGTCGAGCACCTGTTCCAGCCGGGCCAGGTCGGGGTCGCGCGCGGGCCGGTCGGCGGCCGCGACCCGGCGGACCGCGTCCACGGCGGTGTTGCCGGTGACCACGATCCGGCTGTCCGGCAGGGCCTCGCAGAGCAGCGCGGACGCCGCGTCGTCGGTCGGCGCGAGGTGCAGCGCGGCGATCCGGGCGATCATCTGCCGGTTGCCCTCCTCGGGGAACGGGCCGCGCAGGTCGCCGGTGCGCAGCCCGGCCTCGAGGTGCGCCACCGGCACGCCGCGCCAGAACGCGGTGAGCGCGCCGGCGAGCGCGGTCGTCGTGTCGCCCTGGACCAGGACGACGGCCGGGCGGCGCTTGCGCAGCACCCGGTCCAGCGCGGGCACCAGACCCGCGACCAGCTCGGCCTGGCCGCCGGTCGCGCGCGGCACGTCGAGCTCGACGTCCGGTGCGAGCCCGAACGCCCGCAGCGCGCCGCCGACCACGTCGACGTGCTGTCCGCTGTGGACGATCACGGGCCGCAGCACGGGGTGGTCGGCGAGCACCAGGGCGACCGGCGCGATCTTCACCGCCTCGGGCCGCGTGCCCGCCAACAGCAGGACTTCCTTCACCGTGCTCCTCTCGGTCGTGCGCGGTCGTGATCGGGGACGGGGTTGTGCGGTGGGAGGACCACGCCCGCGGCCGGGTGGTCAGCCGCCGCCACGCGGGAGGGCGGTCCTGTGGCTGTCGCTCGGAAAGCGCCGCCGCCACCCGGCGGACGGGCTCTCGGGTGGTCCTGGGGTGTGCGGTGGGAGACCACGCCCGCGGAGCGGCTCCCGGTACCGCGGCCGGGTGGCCGCCCCGGAAGGACCGCCGCCACGCGGGCGGACGGGCCCTCGGGTCGGGTGGCCCGGGTGTGCGGTGGAAGGCCGCCCGGGAAGAGCCGCCACGCGGGATGACGGGTCGGCGGGGTGTGCGGGCGTCGACGGCCGCGGGAGGGTGGGTGCCGCCGTCGACGTCCGCACGCACCGGCCTCGGCGCGGCGCCGGTCATGGGGTCCGGCGACCGGTCGGGGTCGGTGGGTCGGTGGGTGCCCGGCCGGTCAGGGCCTGCGGGGTGCCGCCCGGCGGGCGCGGCGGCGGGAGGACAGGGCCAGGGCGGTGCCCGTCAGGAGCAGGAGCACGCCCGCCGCCAGCCACCACGTCAGGTCCGCGCCGGTCGCGGCGAGCGCGCCGACCCCGGTGCCCGCGGCGACGCCGGTTCCCGGTAGTCGGTACACGTCACGCCACCGCCCGACGGCGCAGCGCGACGGCCGCGGCGGGCACCGCCACGAGCACGAGCAGACCCAGGCCGAGCCACAGGCCGAGGCCGGAGGCCATCGGGATCGGCAGGCCCGCCGGGCCGCACGTCGCCGAGGACAGCACCAGGTCGCCGGAGCCCAGCGAACCCGTCACGCCGCCCAGCAGGGTCACGTGCACCGCGTTGACGGTGAGGCTGCCGTCGGGGTTGGCGATCTGCTCGTTGAACACGACCTTGGCGACCTGGACGCCGAGCACCTTCACGTCCGCGGTGGTGTTCGGCGCGGGACTGCCGTCGACGGTGCCGAGGCTGCCGGACTTCAGCCCGGTGAGCGTGGTCGTGCCGGTGACGCCGGTCTGGGTCGCCGCGCACTCCGCCTTGACCACCTGCGCCGTCACGCCGCCGGTCGTGCCCGCGAGCAGTCCCAGGTCGGCGTCGGTGGCGCTCGCGGTGGAGGACACCGCGCCGGTGTTCTCGTCGCGCGACGCCGAGGCGCTGAGCACCCCGGTTCTCAGCACGCCGGGCTTGTCCACGCCGGCGAAGGTGTCGGTCGTGGGCCCGGCGGCCGCGGCGGCCGCGAACGGGCCCGCCGCCAGCGCCGTGCCCCCGAGCAGGGTGATGCCGGCCTTCGCGCCGAACGCCGAGGCGTCACCGGGGGCGGCGGAGGCCGGTGCGGCCGCGGTCAGGAGCGCCGCGGCGGCGAGCAGTCCGACCCAGCCGACACGACGCGTCATTCGCACCTGCATGAAGCTCCTTTCTCACGGTTTGTCGAGCAATTGCCCCTATCGGCGCTCCATCGGTCGGATTAAGGGTTGCTGCCCGTAAAGGGGGACGACGAACACTCGATTCGCCCAGTTGCTAGTACCCAAAGTGGGTCTATCGCCCGAAATTGCCTCATGTTGTCACCCGTTCCGGCAATGCGGATCACGATCCGAGGGGCCGATGACCCCTTCGTAGCCCCATCGGGCGGTACCCAGTCGAATGAAAGGACTCTTCAGTGGCGCTTGCCGTGCCCCGCACCGACCACCTCCACCGGGTGGTCGTGGTCGCACTGGTGGCGGCCTCGGTCGGCCTCGTGCTCGCGCACCGGGCGTACCGGACGGTCGAGATCTCCCTGTCCGGACTGGTGCTGACGGTGCTCGGCGACGACGGCGTCGCCGTGGTCGCCGACCGGCAGACGGTCTACTTCGGACTCGGCTCGGCCACCCCGCTCGGCCTGCGGATGACACCCGAGTGCACGTCGGCGTTCCTGGTGCTGCCGCTGCTGCTGGTGGGCGCGGTGATGATCGCGCTGCGACCCCGGATCACCGGGCGGGTGCTGGTCGCGCTCGGCGTGGCGGCCGCCGCGGTGGTGCTGGTCAACCAGTTCCGGGTGCTGACGCTGGTCGGCCTGGTGCACGGGCTGGGCGTCGACCGCGGCTACTACTGGGGCCACACGCTGCTCGGCTCGATGGTGAGCGTGTTCGGCGGCGCGGCGGCGCTGGTCGCGTTCGTGTGGCTGGCGACGAGGAAGTAATGGGCCTCGACGTCGTCCTGGGGTTCACCCAGGCGCTGGCGCTGACCATGAGCGTCGCCTTCGTCACCTACGTGCTGCTGATCGTGGTGCCCTACCTGCGGCACCGGCCGGCGCCGGTCGGGCGGGCGGCGACGCTGGAGTGGCACTTCCTGGTGCCCTGCCGGGACGAGGCCGCCGTCATCGGCGACACGGTCCGGTACCTGCGGACCGCGTTCCCGATCGCCCACGTGTGGGTGATCGACGACGACTCGGACGACGCCACGGTGGGCGTGGTGCGGTCGTTCCGGCCCGACAAGCACGTGCACCTGGTGCGCCGGCACCGGCCGAACGCGCGCACCGGCAAGGGCGACGCGCTCAACGACGCGTACCGGACGTTGAAGCGGTGGATGGGCAGGCACGCCGACCTGGACCGGGCCATCGTCGTGGTGGTCGACGCGGACGGCAGGCCCGCGCCGAACTGCCTCGACGTGTGCGCCGCGGACCACCTGTTCGGCGACCCGGGCGTCGGCGCGGTCCAGGTGGACGTGCGGATGGTGAACACCGGCGTCCGGCAGCAGGGCGTGCCGGGGTGGCGGCAGCGGACCGGCGCGCTGCTGGTGCGCATGCAGGACCTCGAGTTCCGCACCGCGATCGCGGCGATCCAGCTGTCCCGCGGCGTCACCGGCACGATCTCGATGGGCGGCAACGGCCAGTTCACCCGGCTGTCCGCGTTGGACACCATCGCCGGGCCCGCCGGGCAGCCGTGGCGCGGGTCGCTGCTGGAGGACTTCGAACTCGGCGTGCACCTGCTCACCGCGGGCTGGCGCACCGGCTTCTCGCTGGACACCCACGTGCACCAGGAGGGGCTCTACAGCCTGCGGCGGTTCCTCGCGCAACGCACCCGGTGGGGCCAGGGCACCATGCAGTGCCTGCGGTACGTGCGGCGGATCTGGGCGTCGCCGCACCTGTCCACGCTGGGCGCGGCGGAGATGATGTACTACCTCGCCCAGCCGTGGATGCAGCTGCTCGGCACGCTGATCTACCCGATACCGGTGCTGCTGCTGGCGCACCGCGCGGTCGTGTCGCCGGGCGAGGTGTGGCACTGGTTCGCCGACGGCGCGTGGATCCTGTTCACCGTGTACGGCGCGTTCGGCCTGCTGCCGTTCGTCCTGTGGGGACCGGTGTACCGCCGCCGGTGCGAGCCGGACCTGGGCGTGTGGCGGTCGATCGCGTACGGCTTCGGGTACGCGCTCTACATCTACACCTTCTACATCACGTCGTGGCGCGCGGTGGGCCGGCTGGTGCGCGGGCGCAACGGGTGGACCAAAACCCGGCGCAACACCGAGCGGCAGCCGGGCGCCGTCGCGCTCGACCACTAGGGGGTGTGGGTCGCCGGGAATCGTCGGTGGTGGGCGGTACGGTCTTCGCCGTGCCCGCCACCACCATCCCCGACACCAGAACGCTGCTCGCCGTCGCCGTCGAGGCGGTGGGAGGCGCCGAGCGCGACGGCCAGGTCGACATGGCCGAGGCCGTCGAGCGCGCCATCCGCACCGGCGAGCACCTGGCCGTCCAGGCGGGCACCGGCACCGGGAAGTCGTTGGCCTACCTGGTGCCCGCGCTGCGGCACGCGGTGGCCGAGGAGTCCACCGTGGTCATCTCCACGGCCACCATCGCGTTGCAGCGCCAGCTCGTGGACCGCGACCTGCCCCGGTTGGCCAAGGCGCTGCGCAAGGAGCTCGGCCGGGAGCCGCGGTTCGCGATCCTCAAGGGCCGGCGCAACTACCTCTGCATGCACCGGCTGCACACGGGCGCGCCGGACGAGCCCGAGGAGGCCGGGCTGTTCGACCCGTTCGCGGTGTCGAAGATGGGCCGCGAGGTGAAGCGGCTGCACGAGTGGTCGTCGGACACCGAGACGGGCGACCGGGACGAGCTCGTGCCGGGCGTGACCGACCAGGCGTGGCGGCAGGTCTCGGTGACCGCGCGCGAGTGCCTCGGCGTGGCGAAGTGCCCGATCGGGGTGGACTGCTTCGCCGAGCGCGCGCGGGCCGAGGCCGGTCGGGCCGACGTGGTCGTGACGAACCACGCGATGCTCGCGATCGACGCCCTGGAGGGCTACCAGGTGCTGCCCGACCACGACGTGGTGGTGATCGACGAGGCGCACGACCTGGTCGACCGGGTCACATCGGTGGCGACCGAGGAGCTGAGCGCGGCGCTGGTGGCCACGGCCGCGCGGCGATGCGGGCGGTTGATCGACCAGGGTGTCGCGGACCGGATGGCCGAGGCCTCCGACGGGCTCGCGATGCTGCTGGAGGACCTGCAACCGGGTCGGCTGGACGCGTTGCCGCAGGCGATCTCCGGCGCGCTGCGGGCGACCAGGGACGCGGCGCACGCGTGCATCACCTCGCTCGGGCCGGAGCGCAAGGAGGACGTCGAGGGCGCGACGGACCGCAAGCTCGCCCGGTCGCTGCTGGACGAGGTGCACGACTGCGCGGTGCGGATCCTGGAGGCGTTCGACGCGGAGCACGACGTGGTCTGGGTGTCGGGCGACTTCGCCGACCGGGGTCGCGCGCCGTCGCTGCGGGTCGCGCCGCTGGGCGTCGGCGGGCTGCTGCGGGAACGGCTGTTCGGCAAGCGCACCACCATCCTGACCTCGGCCACGCTGACCCTGGGCGGCACGTTCGACACGCTGGCCAGGCAGTGGGGGCTGCCCGCGTCGTCGTCGGCGCCGAAGGTGGCGGGCACCGCGACGGACAAGGAGCCGCCGTCGGACGCGTCCGCGCCCCGGTGGACCGGGTTGGACGTGGGCTCGCCGTTCGAGCACGGCAGCAGCGGCATCCTCTACGTGGCGCGGCACCTGCCGCCGCCCGGCCGGGACGGGCTGCCGCCCGCGTACGTGGACGAGCTGGAGGGGTTGGTCAACGCGGCGGGCGGGCGGACGCTGGGCCTGTTCTCCTCGATGCGCGCGGCCAAGGCGGCGGCGGAGGCGTTGCGCGGCAGGCTCGAGTACCCGGTGCTGTGCCAGGGCGACGACTCGACCGGGCAGCTGGTGAAGAAGTTCGCCGAGGACACCCGCACGTGCCTGTTCGGGACGCTGTCGCTGTGGCAGGGCGTGGACGTGCCGGGTCCGGCGCTGCAACTGGTGGTGATGGACCGCATCCCGTTCCCGCGCCCGGACGACCCGCTCGCGTCGGCCCGGCAGAAGGCGGTGGACTCGCGCGGCGGCAACGGTTTCCTCACCGTGGCGGCGACGCACGCGGCGCTGCTGCTCGCCCAGGGCGCGGGCCGGCTGCTGCGGTCCATGAAGGACAAGGGCGTGGTGGCCGTCCTGGACCCGCGCCTCGCGACGGCCCGCTACGGCGGTTTCCTGCGCGCCTCGCTGCCGCCGTTCTGGACGACCTACGACCCGGAGGTCGTGCGCGCGGCCCTCAAGCGCCTGGACGCGGCGAACTGATGCTGGTCGCGCTCACCGGTCTGCCGGGCGCGGGCAAGAGCGCCGTGGCGGACGCCGTCGGTCGGGTGCTGCGGGCGCCGGTGTTCTCCATCGACCCGCTGGAGACCGCGCTGTGGCAGGCCGGGGTCGACCGCGCCCAGCCCACCGGCCTGGCCGCCTACGCGGTCGCGCACGCGGCCGCCCACCACACCCTCTCGCTGGGCCTGGACGCGGTGGTGGACGCGGTGAACGCCGCCGAGCCGGCGCGCGAGGCGTGGCGTGCCCTGGCGGCCCGGCACGGCGTGCCGCTGCGCGTGCTCCACGTGGTGTGCTCGGACGAGTCCCTGCACCGCGCCCGCCTGGAGTCCCGCCGCCGCGACCTCCCGGGGTTCACCGAGCCCACCTGGGCGGACGTGACGGCCCTGCGCGCCGAGTACGCCCCGTGGCCCGGAGCCCTGGTCCTGGACTCCGTCGACGGCCTCGACGCGCTCCTGGCCCGGGCGCTCGACTACCTGGCGACCGCGACCGTCGCGGTGCCCGGGTCGACCTCGGTGTAGCCCGCGTCCCGGACCACGACGGCGTCCGGGTCGGTCAGCAGGGCGTCCCACTCGGCGGGCGACGGGGTGCGGACGGCGCAGCGGTAGCCGGTGGCGGCCCACCGCGCCAGGTCGGGTTCGGGCAGGCGGGGCGCCAGGAGCATGGAGGCGTGGCCCACCTGGGCGGCCAGTTTGCCGACCGTCATGGTGACCTTCGGGTTCAGCCACAGCAGGCGGGCCTCGGCGGGCACCGGGCCCGGCACGTCGGCCGGCAGGTCGCTGCCCGACACCTGGAGCCGGGACAGCTCCTTCGGCAGTGCGGACACCAGGCCCGGCAGGAAGGCGCGCACCGACGCGGTGCCCACGGTCACCGTCACGCCCGGCAGCGCCTGCACGGCCTCCCAGTGCGCGCCGCGCGCCCGCCGGGACACCTTCCGGATCCGGCCGGAGATCCACTTCGCCAGCTCGTCGTGCCACTCGCCGTCCACCTCGGCGCGCGGGTCCAGGCACACCGCGACGGCCGCCGCGGCCGCCGCCTCCAGGACGTCGGTGCGCGCGGGCGGGTCCACGCGCTCGATGTGCAGCACCATCGGCATCGCGCGGACCGCCGCCGGGTCCTCGACGTCGCTCGACCAGCTCCGGTCGAGCAGCATCCCCAACAACGGGTTCACAGCCGGTTCAGCTCCAGTCCGTCGGCGGCGTCGGCGGCCTCGACCTCGGCCCGCGTCACGCCGAGCACGAACAGCACGGCGTCCAGGAACGGGTGCGACAGGGCGGTGTCGGCCACCTCGCGCAGCGCGGGCTTCGCGTTGAACGCCACGCCGAGCCCGGCCGCGTTGAGCATGTCGATGTCGTTCGCGCCGTCGCCGACCGCCACGGTCTGGGCCAGCGGCACGCCCTGCTGCTCGGCGAACCGGCGCAGCGCGACCGCCTTGCCCGCCCGGTCCACGATCTCGCCGACCACCCGGCCGGTGAGCCTGCCGTCCACGACCTCCAGCTCGTTGGCCGCGCAGAAGTCCAGACCCAGCTCGTCGACCAGCCGGCGGATGACCCGGGTGAACCCGCCGGAGACCACGCCGCAGCGGAAACCGAGGCGCTTGAGCGTCCGGACCGTGGTCCGCGCGCCGGCGGTCAGCTCCAGCGACGACGCCACCTCGTCCAGCGCGGACTCGTCCAGCCCCTCCAGCAGCGCGACCCGGCGGCGCAGCGACTCGGCGAAGTCCAGCTCGCCGCGCATGGCCGCGTCGGTGATCTCCTTGACCTGCGGCTCCACGCCCACGTGCGCGGCCAGCATCTCGATCACCTCGCCCTGGATGAGCGTGGAGTCCACGTCGAACACCACGAGCCGCTTGGCCCGCCGGGTGAGACCCGCGCGCTCGACCGCGATGTCCAGGTCGACCCGGGTGGACACCTCGGCCAGCGCCGAGCGCAGCGCGCCGTCCGCCTCCACCGTGTCGGTGGCGACCGACACCCGCAGCTCGAGGCCGGTGACCGGGTAGTCCGCGACGCCCCGGATCGCGTCGATGTTCACGCCCAGCGACGCGAGCCTGCGCGCGACCTCGGTGAACGCCCGCGCGGTCACCGGGCGGCCGAGCAGGATGACCACGTGGCTCGACTCCAGCCGGGCGGTGCGCCGCGAGTCCGCGCCGATCTCCACCTCGACCTGCATCGACACGGTGGCCATCGCCTGCTCGACGGACTCCTGGAGGCCCTCCGGGTCGTGGTCGTCGGCCACCAGCACGCCGAGCACCAGCCTGCCCCGGATGACGACCTGCTCGACGTCCAGCACCTCGACCCGGTGCCGGCTCAGCACCGCGAACAGCACGGAGGACACGCCGGGCTTGTCGGGTCCGGTGACCGTGATCAGTACGGGGGTCTTGGCCACTTCGACGGCTCCTTTGCCAGACAGCGACGAGCCCCGGCGACCGTGCGGCCGTCCGGGGCTCGTCGTCGAACCTGCGAAGAGGTTACTTGTGGTCGTGCTCGGTGTTCTCCGAAGCTGTGCCCGATTGCACAGCCGCGGCGGCCACCTCGGACGGCGCGGCCTTCGCCTTGTCGTGCGCGATCGCCTTGCCGGTGAACGTCACGTGCGCCTCCTCGTGGATGCGCTCGATCATGTGCGGGTAGTGCAGCTCGAACGCCGGGCGCGCGGAGCGGATCCGGGGCAGCTCGGTGAAGTTGTGCCGCGGCGGCGGGCAGGAGGTCGCCCACTCCAGCGAGTTGCCGAAGCCCCACGGGTCGTCCACGTGCACGGTCTCGCCGTAGCGGTAGGACTTGAACACGTTCCAGATGAACGGGAGCGTGGACGCGCCCAGCACGTAGGCGCCGATCGTGGAGATCGTGTTGAGCGTGGTGAAGCCGTCGCTCGGCAGGTAGTCCGCGTACCGGCGCGGCATGCCCTCGTTGCCCAGCCAGTGCTGCACCAGGAAGGTGCCGTGGAAGCCGAGGAACGTGAGCCAGAAGTGCAGCTTGCCCAGCGGCTCGTCGAGCATCCGGCCGGTGATCTTCGGGAACCAGAAGTAGATGCCCGCGAACGTGGCGAACACGATCGTGCCGTAGAGCACGTAGTGGAAGTGCGCGACCACGAAGTAGGTGTCCGACACGTGGAAGTCGATGGCCGGCGCGGCCAGCAGCACGCCGGACAGACCGCCGAAGAGGAACGTCACGATGAAGCCGATGCTGAACAGCATGGGCGTCTCGAACGTGAGCTGCCCCTTCCACATCGTGCCGATCCAGTTGAAGAACTTGATGCCCGTGGGCACCGCGATGAGGAACGTCATCAGCGCGAAGAACGGCAGCAGCACCGCGCCGGTGGCGTACATGTGGTGCGCCCACACGGCCACGGACAGCGCCGCGATGCCCAGCGTCGCGTAGACCAGGCCGTTGTAGCCGAAGATCGGCTTGCGGCTGAACACCGGGAAGATCTCCGACACGATGCCGAAGAACGGCAGCGCGACGATGTAGACCTCGGGGTGGCCGAAGAACCAGAACAGGTGCTGCCACAGGATCACGCCGCCGTTGGCGGGGTCGAACACGTGGGCGCCCAGGTGCCGGTCGGCCAGCAGGCCCAGCAGCGCGGCGGTCAGGATCGGGAACGCCAGCAGCACCAGGACGCTCGTCACCAGGATGTTCCAGGTGAAGATCGGCATCCGGAACATCGTCATGCCCGGCGCGCGCAGGCAGACCACCGTGGTGATCATGTTCACCGCGCCGAGGATGGTGCCGAGACCGCCGACGACCAGGCCGGAGATCCACAGGTCGGCGCCGACGCCGGGCGAGTGGATGGCGTTGGACAGCGGCGTGTAGGCGAACCAGCCGAAGTCCGCCGCGCCACCCGGCGTGAGGAAGCCGGACAGCACGATCAGGCCGCCGAACAGGTAGAGCCAGTAGGAGAACGCGTTCAACCGGGGGAACGCCACGTCCGGCGAGCCGATCTGGAGCGGCAGGATGAAGTTCGCGAACCCGAAGACGATGGGGGTCGCGTACAGCAGCAGCATGATCGTGCCGTGCATGGTGAACAGCTGGTTGAACTGCTCCTGGGACAGGAACTGCATCCCCGGACGGGCCAGCTCGGTCCGCATCAGCATGGCCATCGCGCCGCCCACCATGAAGAAGGCGAACGAGGTGACCAGGTAGAGGATGCCGATCTGCTTGTGGTCCGTGGTGCGGAACATCCGCAGCAGGAACGAACCCTTGACCGCCTCGCGAGTCCCGAAGGGCCGCGTTGCGATCGGCTGCGGGGCTACGGCCGTCACGGTGCCTCCTGCACTGTCTGGATCTGCGTCGACGTGGTGGTGGGGCCGTCGACCTATCGGATCGTAGACGGGTCGTCCGGGGCCGGCTCGCCTGGGCCGGCCCCTTGATCGGCGCGGGTAGCGCAGGTCACAACCCCTCGACCGGGTGAACGGGCAATTCGGTTGTGGCCGCGGGGACGATCGGTGGGTGGCCCTCACCCCGTCGCGCGCCGTGTCCGCCGCCCTCGCCGTCGCCTCCTCGCTGGACCTGCCGGCGGACGACCCGGTGGTGCTCAAGGACGGCAGCAACGTGCTGGTGTGGCTGCGGCCCGCGCCGGTGGTCGCACGGGTCGGCGGCGTGACGGCGTTCGTCCGCGAGGACGTGCACGCGCACTTCACCCGGGCGGATTCACTCTCCAGGTACCTCGCGTCACGCGGCGTGCCCGTGGTGGAGCCGCTGGGCGCGCCCACCCGGCACGGCGCGCACGTCGTGGCGCTCGCGTCGCGGGTGGAGAAGCTGGAGTGGACGCCGACGGTGTCCTGGTTCTGCGGGTTCCTGCGCGACCTGCACGCCGAGCTGCGCGACTACCCCGGCGCGCTGCCCGCGCGCGGCCCGCTGGACGACGTCGACGCGTGCCTGGACCTCCTCGGCCGCCCCGCCGACCTGGTGGACCGGCGGGAAGGGCTGGTCGCGCGGTGGCCGGACGAACAGGCCCAGCCGCTGCACGGCGACCCGCACCCGGCGAACGTGCTGATGACGCCGTCCGGACCGGTGTGGAACGACTTCGAGGACGCGTGGCGCGGGCCGGTCGGGTGGGACGTGGCGAGTGCGGCCCTGCACCGGTCCCTGGACCGGGAGGCGATGTTCGCGGACTACCCGGCCGCGCCGTTCTGGGCGGACCTGCGGACGTTGCTGGTGGACTGCTGGCGTGCCGCCGACGACCTTTACCGGACCCGAACACTTCCGGCGGGCTGAGCGCCGCGCGGCCGTGCCACGATGCGCCCCGTGCCGGGACTCGTGCTGGTCGTGGAGGACGAACGGGCGATCGCCGAACTGGTGACGCTCTACCTGCGGCGCGACGGGTTCGGCGTGCACGTGGAGGCCGACGGTGCGGCCGCGCTGGCCGCCGTGCGCCGGTTGCGGCCGGTGGCGGTGCTGCTGGACGTGGGTCTGCCCGGGATGGACGGCGTCGAGGTGTGCCGGGCGCTGCGCGCGGCGGGCGATTGGACGCCGGTGCTGTTCGTGACCGCCCGGGACGACGAGGTGGACCGGGTGCTCGGCCTGGAGCTGGGCGCGGACGACTACGTGACCAAGCCGTTCAGCCCGCGCGAGCTGGTGGCCAGGGTGCGGACCGTGCTGCGGCGCGGCACTCCCCCGGCCGTGCCGGTGCACGTGGTGGGGCGGGTGCGGTTGGACGGCGACCGGCGGCGGGCGTGGGTGGAGCAGGACGAGGTGGCGCTGACCTCGACCGAGTTCGACCTGCTGGCGCACCTGATGAAGAGCCCCGGTCGGGTGTTCTCCCGGGAACAGCTGCTCAGCGCCGTGTGGGGGTACTCGGCGGCGGCCGGCACCCGGACCGTGGACGTGCACGTGGCGCAGCTGCGGGCCAAGCTCGGCGAGGGCAACCCGATCCGCACCGTGCGCGGGGTCGGCTACTCGGCGGAGGCGTCGTGAAGCGCACCTCGCTGGCGTTCCGGATCACCGCGCTGTGCCTGGGCGTGGCCGGGGTCGCGGTGCTGGTGGCCGGGCTGGTGTCGGCCAGGCTGGTGCTGGACGCGGCGCGCGAGGTGAGCCGGGTGACGCTGGCCGACCAGGCGGACGTGGTGGCCGAGCAGCTCGGCGAGGCGGGTCGGCCCGGTCGGGCGCGGGTGGCCGAGGTGCTGCGCGGGCAGGGCGTCCGGATCGTGCTGATCGGGTCCGACGGGGCGCTGGTCGGCGAGGCGCAGGCGGTGGACGCGGTGCGGCAGCTCGGCGGGAAGTCCGGGGTCGTGGGCACCCGGCTGGTCGAGGTGCGGTCGAACGTCGCCCTGGTGCTGGACCCGGAGAAGCGGGTGCAGCCGGTGCGGAAGCTGTTCCGCAACATCGCGTTCGCGCTGGGCGTCGGGCTGCTGGTGGCGGCGGTGGCCGGGTTGTTGCTGGGCAAGCTGGTGGCGCGGCCGTTGCGGCGCACGGCGGCTGTGGCGCACACGATGAGCGACGGTCGGCGGGACCTGCGCGCGCCCGAGCACGGTCCGGCCGAGGTGGCCGAGGTCGGTGGCGCGGTGAACGCGCTGGCCGACGCGTTGCAGCGCAGCGAGGGGCGGCAGCGGGAGTTCCTGCTGTCGGTGTCGCACGAGCTGCGCACGCCGCTGACCGCGGTGACCGGGTTCGCCGAGTCGCTGGCCGACGGCGTGGTGACCGGTGACGACGTGGTGGCCGTGGGCCGGACCATCCACGAGGAGGCGCTGCGGCTGGACCGGCTGGTCGCGGACCTGCTGGACCTGGCCCGGCTGGGCGCGGACGACTTCCGGGTCGACCTCGCCGACGTGGACCTGCGCGACCTGGTGTCGGACGCGGCGACGGTGTGGCACGCCCGGTCGCACGCGAAGGGCGTCGACTTCCGGCTCGAGCTGCCCGCGCACCCGGTGCCGCGGCGCACCGACCCGCGGCGGCTGCGCCAGGTGCTCGACGGCCTGCTGGAGAACGCGCTGCGGCTGACCCCGGCGGGACTGCCGGTGGTGCTGTCGCTGACCGACGTGCTCCAGGTGCGCGACGGCGGTCCGGGGTTGTCCGAGGAGGACTACCGGGTCGCGTTCGAGCGCGGGGCGCTGCACGCGAAGTACGAGCGGTCCCGGCCGGTGGGCACGGGCGTCGGGTTGGCGCTGGTGCACGGTCTGGTGACGAGACTGGGTGGCACGATCGGCGCCGGACCCGCGCCCGAGGGCGGCGCGGCCTTCACCGTGAGGTTGCCGTGACCCTGGAAGGCCTGTGGCACGAGGCGGTGTGCGTGCTGGGCGGCACGCCGGCGCCGACCGACCTGGACGTCCGCTACGCCGAGTCGCACCGCGGCTACCACAACGCCGACCACGTGCTGGCCGTCGTGCGGGACGTGGAGTGGCTGGCCGAGGGCCTCGACGCGCGGGACCGGGCCGTGCTGCGGCTGGCCGCGCTGGCGCACGACGTGGTCTACGACGGGAAGCCGGGCGACGACGAGCGGGCCAGCGCGCGGTGGGTGCTCGACCACCTCGAAGTGCCCGAGCGGCGGCGGGTGGCGGAGCTCGTGCTGGCCACGATCGACCACGAGGCCGACGACGAGGGCGCCGCGCTGCTGATGGATGCCGACCTGGCCGTGCTGGGGTCCGAGCCGGCGGCCTACGAGCGGTACCGGAGCGCCGTGCGGGCCGAGTACGCGCACGTGCCGGACGAGGCGTGGCGCGCGGGCCGGGCGCGGGTGCTGGAGCAGCTGCTGGCCCGGGACCCGCTCTACGTCACGCCGCGGGCGCGCGACCGCTGGGGGTCGCGCGCCGTCGTGAACCTCCGGGCCGAGCTCAGCGGCCTGCGGTGATCGCGTCGAACGTGGGGAACGACTTCGCGATCTCGCTGCCGGTGAAGTTGCCCACCCAGCCGTCGTCGTCGTGGAAGAACCGGATCGACACGTAGTCCGGGCGGGTGCCCATGTCGAACCAGTGGGTGGTGTTCTTCGGCACGCTGAGCAGGTCGCCCGCCTCGCACAGGACGCCGTACACCTTGCCGCCCACGTGCAGGTAGAACACGCCCGAGCCGCGCGCGAAGAACCGGTCCTCGTCGTCGTCGTGGGTGTGCTCGGCGAGGAACTTCAGCCGCGCCTGCCCGGCCGAGGCTAACCACTCCGGGTCGTCGGACGGGGTCATCTCCATCGCGTCCACGAGGATGTAGCCCTCGCTGTCGGTGACCCGCGCGACCTGCTCCGCGTACACCTCCAGCGCGTCCTCCTTCGTCACGCCGGGCACCACGTCCCACTGCTCGTAGCGGACGCCGAGCTGCTTGAGCTCGTCGCCGATCACCACGGGGTCCTCGGTGCGCAGCACGGCGTCGTCCGGATCGGTGTCCGCCCACACGGTCAGCAGTGTCATCAGCCGGCCCTCCTCGTCTCGACCTTGAAGCGCAGCAACCACTCCAGGCACTCCAGGCGGTGGCGCGCGTGGTGGAGGTCGTCACCCCACACGTACACCCCGTGCCGGGCGACCACCAGTGCCGGCACGTCCGCGCGGTGCCCGGCCTCGAAGGCGTCGCCCAGTTCGACCATGTCCTGCGAGTTCGGCACGACCGGGACCGTCACGACGTCGTCCGCGCGCCGGCCGAAGCCCTTGAGCATCTCCAGGTCGCGCAACTCGATGCCCTCGGGCCAGAACTCGCCCGCCACGACGGGTGCGAGCGCGTGCACGTGGACCACCGCGCCGGCGCCCGCGACCGCGGCGATCCGGCCGTGCAGCCCGGCTTCCGCCGACGGCACCCGCACCGGGTCGTCGGTGCGCCCGTGCTCGTCCACCAGCACCGCGTCGTCGGCGGTCAGCTCGCCCTTGTCCTTGCCGCTGACCGTGACCAGCAGCCGCAGCGGGTCGCGGTCGACCACCACGGACAGGTTGCCGGACGTGCCGCGCATCCAGCCCATCGCGGTGTACCGGGCGCACTCGGCGGCCAGCGCCTCGCCGGGAGTCACAGCGACGCCACCGCGCGGTGCGGCGCGAAGTCCGCGTCCCCGTAGGGCTCGCCGGGTCGGGCCACGCCGACGGTCCGCCAGCCGGCCTCGGCGGCGGCGTGCAGCTCGGCCGGCACGTCGGAGTAGAACGTGACGTCGGTCGAGCCCAGCACCTCCGAGATCGCCCGGTAGGACGCGGCTTCCCGCTTGGGGCCCGCGTTGACGGTGTCGAAGTGGTGCTCGAACAACGGGGTCAGGTCGCCGTCCTCGGTGTGCGCGAAGAACGCGACCTGCCCGGCGACCGAGCCGGAGGAGAACACGGCGAGCCGCACGCCGTCCTCGTGCCACTTGCGCAGCGCCGGCACCACGTCCGGGAAGAACGACGCGACCAGGTCGCCGACCGCGTAGCCGCGCTGCCAGATCAAGCCCTGCAACGTCTTGAGCGGCGTGACCTTCCGATCGGCCGCCATCCAGCCGTGCAGCACGGCGACCAGCTCGTCGGTTCCACCGTCCACTCCGGACAGTTCGCGGATCTGCGCCACCGCCGCCACGACCTCCGGGTCGTCGGCGTGCTCGTCGATCCACGGGCCCAGCCGCGGCCGCGCGTAGTCGTACAGCACGACCAGCACCTGGTCGGTGGCGCTGAGCGTGCCCTCGATGTCCAGCACGACCCACTCAGTCATTGCTCTCCCCTGGCGAATCGACGCCTTCGTAGTAGTCCGCGAGCCGCGCGGGATCGTACGCACCCCGGTCGGTGACCACCGAGGTGACGAACCTCGGCGGCGTCACGTCGAACGCCGGGTAGAGGCCCTTGGCGCGCTCGGTGGCGGTGCGGCGACCGAGCGTGTGCAGCACGTCCTCGCCCGGCCGGTACTCGATCGGCACGTCCGCGCCGGTCGCCGCGAGCCGGTCGGGCGCCTGCACCATGGCCAGGAACGGCACGTCGAACGCGCTCGCCGCGACCGCCAGCCCGAGCGTGCCCACCTTGTTCACCACGTGCCCGTCCATGGTGACCCGGTCGGCCGCGGTGAGCAGCGCGGACACCTCGCCCGAGGACAGCACGGCGGCGCCCATGCCGTCGGTGATCAGGGTCGTGTCCACGCCCATCTCGCCCAGGGTCTCGGCGGTGAGCCGCGCGCCCTGGAGGTAGGGCCGGGTTTCGGTGCAGATGAACCGCAACCGCTTGCCTGCCGCCTGGGCCGCCGTGACGGTCTCGGTCAGGTAGAGGTCGGCCCAGCAGTGCGTCAGCACGGCGCCCTCGTCGGGCAGCAGCGCGGCGGTGTGCGCGCCCAGCGCCCGGCTGCGGCTGCGGTACCGCTCGTCGCCGGCCTCGGCGCCTGCCAGCGCGCCCTCCTGGACGTCGTCGTGCGCGTCGACGCCCGCGAGCACCGCGGCCACCGCCTTGCGCAGGTGGTTGTTGGTGCGCCGGGTCGCGACCAGCATGTCGCCCGCCCGCTCCAGGTACGCGCGGGCCTGCTCCTTGGACATGCTCGCGGTGTCCCGGGCGGCCAGCACCATGCCCCACAGGGCGGCGAAGTACGGGCCGGAGGACTGGGTGACCATGTCCTCGATGGCCTTGGCGACGTCGGCGACGGTCGCGCAGCGCACCCAGGTCCGCTCGAACGGGAAGTTGCGGCGGTCCAGGATGTGCACGCCGTCGTCGGCCAGGCGCACGCTGCGCGCCAGCACCGGCTCCATCAGCTGTACCCGGTGAACGGCGCGTGCTCGCCGGTCAGGTGGTAGGCGCCGAGCTCGCGGGCCTTGTAGGCGACCGGGTCGTGCAGGGTGAGCGTGCGGGCGTTGCGCCAGAACCGGTCGAAGCCGTAGCCGGCGGCCGTGGCGCGGGCGCCGCACAGCTCGAACACCTTGGTCGTGGTGTGGTTCGCGACCTTGGTGGACACGACCTTGGCCGCGGAGATCGTGGCGGCGACCGCCGCGCGGGTCTCGGCGGTCAGGTCGGCGGTCTCGGACGCGGTGTACAGCCGGGCGCAGGCCT
The DNA here is from genome assembly GCF_040642015.1 of Actinosynnema sp. NPDC020468. NCBI lineage: Bacteria > Bacillati > Actinomycetota > Actinomycetes > Pseudonocardiales > Pseudonocardiaceae > Actinosynnema > Actinosynnema sp. NPDC020468. The sequence continues at coordinate 90,481 of NZ_JBFAEO010000001.1, read as the reverse complement.
GGTCGGCGAGCAGGCCGGCCGCCTCGACGTCGGCGACCAGCTCGCCGTAGGTGGCGAGGATGTACGGGTCCGCGGTGGCCGCGTCCACGCCGCTGAGGAACCACGGTCGGGTGGTGGCGCGGGTGTAGCGGGCGGCTTCGGCGAGCGCGCCCTCGGCGAGCGCGACGTACAGCTGGGACAGCGTGGCCTGGAAGCCGAGCGCGGCCAGCGAGAGGCGGGGGGTGTTGGCGTCCTGGCCGCCGAGGACGTTCGCCTCGGGCACGAAGACGGCGTCGAACACCACGCCGCCGCTGGCGGTGAGGCGCTGGCCGATGTTGTTCCAGTCACCCGCGTAGGTGATGCCCGCGGACCGGGCGTCGAGGGTGAAGGTGAGCTTGCCGCCGGTGTCCGCGCGGGTCGCGCTGACCACGAGCCGGTCGGCGACGGACGCGCCGGTGGCGAACGTCTTGCGGCCGCTGACGGTGAACCCGCCGTCGACGGGCGTCAGCTCGAGGGCGGCGTCCAGCGGGTTGCTGACGCCTGCCCAGAAGAGGTCCTGCCCGGCGTCGAACGCGGGGTTGTCGAACAACCCGCTGCGCCAGATCTGGAGGTAGTGGTAGCCGAGCAGGTGACCGACGTTCGCGTCGGCCGCGCCCACCACCCGGGTGACCTCCTGCTGGGTGGTCCAGTCGTCGATGCCCAGGACGCCGGACTGCCGCAGCGCGGCCACCTCGGCCACGGGCTCGGCCCCGACCCGGTCGCGCTCGGCCGCGTCCACCCGGAACCCGGTGGCCAGCTCCTCGGCGACGGTCAGCCACTTCTGCCGACCACCGGTGCTCGTCATCCCACGTCCTCCCGCTCGTCGCCCCGGCGACCGAGGGTAGTCGGCACGGGCGGCGACGCGACCGAGCGTTCCGCCACATGAGAGCCGACGGGCGGTCGGGCCGCCGTGATCACCCGGTGGGGCGGACCTTTTCCGCCCCTGCCGGAAACACGTGTGGAGCGCTCTCCTTCGACTACGGTGTGCGGGTCGAAGGGGGAGTGCCGCAGATGGACCTGTCACGCCGATCGTTCCTCGGGGGAACGGCGGTCGCCGTAGGGGTGACCGCGACCCTCGGGACGGCGACCGCGTACGGCGAGGCCTATCCGCCGAGCCCCTACCGGGCCTCCGCGCCGCACCTGATCCAGGCCGAGCAGATCATCGACTACCTGTCGCTGCCGGTCTGCCCGCCGGGCAACAACGTCTACAAGCACCCCGACGAGCCGAACTCGGTGGTCTGGGGCTCGCCGGGCGACGCGACCACGTGGTTCAACCGGAGCCAGTGCGCCTCGTTCCAGACGGCCGTGCTGCGGCGGACCTACGGGTGGGCGCGGTCGGCGTTCTTCACCGCGCACTTCGGGTTGGCCAGCCCGTTCGCCCGCGACTACCGGGCCGCGTTCGCCGCCGACGCGGTGCCGCACTTCAGCCGGGTCCACCGGGTGGCCGACCTCCGGCCGGGCGACCTGATCGCGATCGACTACGCCAACGACCAGGACACCAACACCGGGCACCTGGTGATGGTGCGGTCGGTCAAGGGCGTCTACACCGCGCCGGTGGCGACACTGAACTTCCCCGGCGAGACCCAGTACGCGGTCGAGGTGGCGGACTGCACGTCCGAACCGCACGGGATGTGGGGCGTCGGCAACTACCACGCGTTCCCGGACAACCGGATCACCGCGACGCGCCGCCAGGACGGCGCGGGCTACGGGCACATGATGTTCTACGCCTCCGACGCGACCGGCGGGTTCACCCGGTACCGGTGGAGCGTGAACACCTCCTCGCCCGGCGCGTACACCGAGGCGCAGCGGCCGGTGGCGGCGGCCCGGGTCGTCGGGTAGCCGCCACCGGGGTGCTCCGCTAGGCGCGTGCCCAGAGCGCCGGCACGTTCGGCGGTTCCCAGCCGCTCAACGCGGTGTGCGCCTGCCGGCACGTGTAGGTGGCGCCCCCGTAGGTGACGCGGGAGCCCGCGGCGTACTGGGTGCCCACCGCCCACGGCCCGGTCGGGACCACCGTGGTCGAGGTCGGCGTGGTGTTCGACGTCGGTGAGTCGGTGGTCGTGCTCTCCCAGGGGATCTGGGTCGACCAGTACGGGGTGATGCCCGCCGCCGCCAGCCGCAGCCCCTGCCCGCCGAGCCGCACGCGGAACTGGTCCCAGTTGTGCGTCGACCACGGCGACCAGCCGATCTCGGCGATCGCCGTGAGGCGCGGGAACGCCAGGTAGTCGACGTGCGCGGGGGTCACGACCGTTTCGCTCCACAGCGGCGCCTCGACGCCGCGCACCGCGGACTCCGGCACGCCGGAGAGGTACGAGCCGGGGTTCCACTCGTAGGCGGTCTGCACCTCGATGTAGCCGGCCCAGCTCAGGCCGATCGGCGTCGAGGCGTTGTACTTCATGTCCAGGTAGGCCTTGTTCGCGGGCGAGAGCAGCACCTTGTTGCCCCGTGCCGCGGCGGCCTGCACCACCGCGTTCGACGTCGTGGTGCCCCAGTACTGCGGCACGGCGGTGGTGTCCTTGGTGGTTTTCACGAACTCGTGCCAGCCCATGGCCTTCTTGCCGTACTTGGCGACCAGCGGCAGCACCTTGTCCATGAACCGCTGGTAGTCCGCGTCGGTGGTGGCACTGGCCTCGTCGCCGCCGATGTGCAGGTACTCGCCGGGGGGTGATGGCGGCCAGTTCGCGGATGACGTCCTCGACGAACCTGTAGGTGACGTCCTTGGTCACGCACAGCGAGCTGTAGCCGACCTCGATGTCGGTGCGCAGCGGCGGCGCGGTGCCGTTGCAGTTGAGCTCGGCGTAGGAGGAGAGCGCGGCGTTGGTGTGGCCGGGCAGGTCGACCTCCGGGATCACGGTGATCTGCCGCTCGGCCGCGTAGGCGACGATCTCCTGGTACTGCGCCTTGGTGTAGTACCCGCCCGCGCCGCCGCCGACCTGGGTGCTGCCGCCGTGCGTGGTCAGGTTGGGCCGGCTGTCGACCTGGATCCGCCAGCCCTGGTCGTCGGTCAGGTGCAGGTGGAAGTAGTTGACCTTGAACAGCGCGAGCTGGTCCAGGTACCGCTTCACGGTCGCGACGGGGTGGAAGTGCCGTGCCACGTCGAGCATCGCGCCGCGGTGCGCGAAGCGCGGGTAGTCGGTGATCGTCGCGCCGGGCGCGGTCCACGCGACGTGCTGGACCTCGCGCCTCTCCACCTGGGGCGGCAGCAGTTGGCGCAGCGTCGCGATGCCCGCGACCAGGCCCGCGTTCGTGTTGGCGCGCACCGTGACGGCGGCGGTCGCGACGGTGAGCTGGTAGCCCTGGTCGCCGACGGACGCGGGCGCGCCGCCGATGAGCAGCGCGATCCCGTCGGCGGGTGTGGTCGTGGTGTCGGAGACCGGGAGCGGGAAGCCGGTGGACGGGCGGAGGACGCCGCCCAGGAACTCGCCCACCTGGTGGGCGGACGGGGTGGTGTGGATCCGGCTGGCGGAGGTGAGCGTGTGCGCGTTGTTCGCGGAGGCCTGCACGGAGACGGGCACGGGGATGAGCTTCTGGAGCGGTTCGACGGCGGACGCGACGGACCCGGAGCCGACCGTCCAGGCCACGACGGACCCGGCGCCCACCACGAGGGCGGCGAGCACGCGGGCCGCCCGTTGCTGGAGTTTCACCGTTGGTTTCCTCCTCGGGACAGGCGGCGGCCAACCCGGCTCCAGGGTGCGGAACCGGACATCCCGCGTCAATGTGTCCAGACCATTCACCGCGCCGGGACGCCGGGAGCGGTCACAGGTCCAGCCTCGCCAGCTCGACCCGGGAGGAGACGCCGAGCTTCGGGTAGGCCTTGTACAGGTGGTAGCCGACCGTGCGGGGACTGAGGAACAGCCGGGCCGCGATGTCCCGGTTGCTCAACCCCTCCCCCGCCAGCTGCACCACCTGCAACTCCTGCGGGGTCAGCGAGTCGCGCCGGTCGGGCACGGGCGCGGCGGTGGTCTCGCCGGTGGCGCGCAGTTCGGCCCGCGACCGTGCCGACCACGGCGCCGCGCCCAGCCGGTCGAACGTCTCCAGCGCCGCGCGCAGGTGGACCCGCGCGTCGGACCGGCGGCGGGCCCGGCGCAGCCACTCCCCGTGCAGCAGCGCGGTGCGCGCCCGTTCGAACGGGCGGGTCGGGTCGCGGTGCAGCGCGGCCGCCTCGAGGAAGCCGTCCTCGGTGTCGGACAGCAGGGCCCGGCACCGGGCGGCCACCGCCAGCGCCCACGGCTGCCCGGTCTCCGCGGCCCACTCGGCGTGCCAGGACGCCGCGTCGCGCGCCGAGTCCGGCACGCCGAGCCGGGTCGCGGACTCGACCAGGTCGGGCAGGCTGCCGATCGCGTACAGTCGGTGCGCGCCCGCCGCCACGTCCGACAGCCGCTCCAGCACCGACTCGTGCCGGCCGAGCCCGAGGTCCAGCAGCGCGAGCGAGCACGCCGCCCGCACCGACCTCGGCGGCCCGTCGGCGGCCGCGGTCAGCGCGACGCACCGCTCCTCGTCACCCTCGATCGCGGCCAGCTCAGCCAGCACGCTCGAGAGGTAGCCGACGCTGAACTCCTGGCCGATGTCGGCCGCGATCCGCAACCCCTCCTCGGCGCTCGCCCGCGCGTCGCGGTGCCGGCCGAGGTGCAGGTGCCCGCGCGCCAGGTAGGCCGACGCCCGCGGCAGCACGCCGAGCGCGCCCTGCGCCCGGGCCTGGGACTCCACACCGGCCGCCCGGTCGAACGCCGCCCGGTCGTCGCCCAGCACCAGGTGCCACCACGCCACGACCGCGTCGCACCGCCACTCCGCCCGCTGCCCGTCGACCAGTTCCCGCACCGCCGCCATCGCGCCGCGCACGTCGTCGCCGTCCAGGCCGATCGCGGCCCGTTCCAGCGCGCGCACCCGGGACGCCGTCGGCAACCCGTCGGCCTGCGCCGCGATGGACCGCACGGCGGCGAAGTCCCGCGCGGTCCAGGCGTACTGGGCCGCGGCGAACAGCAGGTCGCCCGCCAGCACCGGATCACCGGGCGCGGCGCACCCGGCGGCACGGGCGAGCACCGACGCCGCCTCGCCCGACCGACCGCGCTCGTTCGCCACGGTCGCCCACACACTGGCCACCCGCCAGTACTCGACCTGGTCCGCCAGCAGGTCCGCGGCCGAGTCCGCGAGCACCGACGCCTGGTCGAACTGGCCCGCGTCCACCGCCGCGACGGCCGCCGACACGAGCCGGCGCGCCTTCTCCAACGGCACCGGCGTCAGCTCCGCAGCCCGCTGGTAGGCCGCCGCCACGGCCGCGAAACCGCCGCGCCGCCGGGCGTCCTCGGCCGTTTCGGCCAACGCGCGCGCCACCTCCTCGTCCGGACCGGTGGTCGCGGCGGCCCGGTGCCACGCGGCGCGGTGCGCGTCGTCGACCACCTCGGCCAGCGCGCCGTGCGCCTCCAGCCGACGCGCGAACGGCGCGCCCTGGTAGGCCGCCGACCGGATCAGCGGGTGCCGGAACTCGAGCCAGCCTCCGACCGAGCGCAGCAGCTGCCGGTGCTCGGCCGGTTCCAGGTCCGCGACCGACGCGCCCAGCCGGGCCGCCGCGCGGAACACCACGCCGGGATCGCCCGTGTCGTCGGCCGCCGCGACCAGCAGCAGGGTCCGGGTGCGCGCGGGCAGCGCGGTGATCCGGTCGGCGAAGGTCTGCCGCACCCGGCCGTGCGCGTGCGGCGCCCGGTGCGCGGACGCGGCCAGGTGCCCCTCGCGCTGCGCGGCCGGGAGTTCCAGCAGCGCCAACGGGTTCCCGTCCGCCTCCCGCGCGATCCGGTCCCGCACGTGCCGGGGCAGGTCCGCCGCGTGCTCGGCGAGCAGCGCCGCCGAGTCCACTTCGGACAGTCCGGCGAGCCGCAGCTCGGGCAGGCCCGGCGTGGGGAACGGCGGCGCGTGCAGGTCGCGCGCGGCGAACACGACCACGACGCCCTCGGCGTCGAGCCGGCGCGCGGCGAACAGCAGCGCGTCCGCCGACGCCGGGTCCAGCCAGTGCGCGTCGTCCACCAGGCACAGCACCGGACCCTCCTCGGCGAGATCCGCCAACAGGGTCAGCACCGCGAGCCCCACCAGGTAGGGCCGGCCGTCCGGCGGCGCGAGGCCGAGCGCGCCGCGCAACGCCGACGCCTGCGCGTCCGGCAACGCCGCCACCCGGTCGACCACCCGACCCAGCACCAGGTTCAGCCCGGCGAACGGCACCACCGACTCCGACTCGACGGCCGTACCGCGCAGCACCCGGAACCCGTCCGCCACCACGTGGTCCAGCAGCGCCGACTTGCCGACACCCGCCTCGCCGCGCACCACCAGCACACCGCTGCGGCCCTCCCGGGCGGCGGCGACCAGCCGGTGCACCCCGGCGAGTTCGGCACCACGTCCGTGCAGCACGTCCACGACCCTAGCCGGCGGCCGGTACGAGGACGACCTTGCCGACCGTGGCCCGCGCCTCCAGCGCCGCGTGCGCCGCCGCCGCGTCCGCCAGCGCGAACTCCCGCAGCACCGGCCGCAACTCGCCCGCCGCGACCGCCGCCAGCGCCCGCCGCTCCCAGACCCGGGTGCCCGCCCGGCACACCGGACCCGCCGACACGGTCAGCGAACGGGCGAACAAGTCCTCTGTGGACAGTGTGGTCAACGCACCGGACGACGCGCCGTGCAGCACCACCCGACCTCCCGCGCACACCAGGTCCACCGCGGCCCGACCCACCACGCCGCCCACCCCGTCCGACACCACGTCCACCTCGCCGACCGCCGCCCGCACCTCGTCCACCCACCCCTCCCGCCGGTAGTCCACCGCCAGCACCGCGCCCGCCCGCAGCGCGGCGCCCCGCTTGGCCGCGTGCCCGACCGCGCCGACCACCCGCGCGCCGCGCCGGGAAGCGCCCTGCACCACCAGGTTCCCCACCGCGCCCGCCGCCGCGGTCACCAGCACCACGTCACCCGCACCGACCCCGGAGGCGGCCAGCACGCCGAGCGCGGCGGCGCCCGTGCCGACCATCGCCACCGCCGCCGCGAACCCCACCCCGTCCGGCACCAGGTGCAGCGCGTCGACCTCGCGCACGACCAGTTCCGCGTACCCGCCGCCGGCCCACCCGAGCTGCGTCACCACCCGTGCGCCCGACCACGTCCCGGGCACACCCGGCCCGACCGCGTCGACCACGCCCGCCACCTCGCCGCCCGGCACGGCGGGCAGGTCCGGCAGCGCCCACGGCGCCTCGCCGCGCCGCACCGCCGTGTCGGCCCACCGGACCCCGGCCGCGCGCACGGCGATCCGCACCCGACCCGGGCCCGGCTCCGGGTCGGCGACCTCCTCGTGGCGGAGCCCGTCCGGCCCGCCGAACCCGTGCAGCCGGACGGCGCGCACGTCACACCTCGTAGGGCCGCTGGGCGCGGGCGTCCCGCAGCGCGGTCCCCCACCAGACCAGCTGGTCCAGCAGCACCTTCGCGGCGGCGTCGGCGCCCGCCGCGTCGACCGGCTCGCCGTCCTCGTCGAACCGGGTCCACGCGCCGTGGAAGCTGACCACGTCCCGCACGGTGACCGCGTGCAGCTCGGCGAACACCTGCCGCAGCTGCTCGACCGCGCGCAGCCCGCCGCCCATGCCGCCGTAGGACACGAACCCGACCGGTTTGGCGCGCCACTGCGTGTAGTGCCAGTCGATGGCGCTCTTGAGCGGCGCCGGGAAGCTGTGGTTGTACTCGGGTGTCACGACCAGGAACGCCTCCGCGTCCGCCAACCTCGGACTGACCAGCGCCACCTCGGGCGCGGGTTCGGCGCCCAGCGGGCGCAGCACGTCCGGCAGGTCGAGGTCGGCCAGGTCGAGCACGTCGACGGCCAGGTCGTCGCGGCGGCCGGCGCGGTCGGCGATCCACCGCGCCGGCACCGGCCCGAACCGGCCTTCGCGGGTGCTGCCGACGATGATCGCGAGCTTGAGCGTCACGGGTTCCCTCCTCGTTGGGCGCACCGCCGAAGGTAGGGAGGGCGACCGGTGGACGGCATCCGTCACGTGACTGGTCGGTCGACGGATTCGGGGTGGGCGCGGCACTTCCTAGCGTCGGCGGCATGACCCAGGACGTGCAGGCAGGTACCCGGTGGACGCCCGTCGTCGCGCTCGCGCTCGCCATGCTGGTGGTCGCCACCGAGATGACCGTGGCGGCCGTGGCGCTGCCCGGCATCGGCGCGGAACTGGACGTCGGACCGGGCGCGACGGCGTGGGTGCTGCTCGCGTACACGCTGCCCACCGCGGTCGCCATACCGGCGGGGCGGTGGGTGGACCGGGCGGACGTGCGGCCCGCGTTCCTCGGCGCGCTCGTGCTGGTGGTCGCGGCGAGCGTGCTGACGGCCGCGGCGCCGGCGTTCTGGGTGCTGCTGGTCGGGCGGCTGGCCCAAGGCGTGGCGTCGGCCGTGGTGCTGGCCGCGTACCTGCCGATCGTGGTGGCGAACGTGCGGGCGGACCGGCGGGGTCGGGCGATCGGGTCGATCGTCACGATCATGACCGTCGGCGGGCTCGCGGGCGCGCCGCTGGGCGGGGTCGTGGCGGGCGCGTTCGGCTGGCGCGCGGTGTTCCTGCTCAAGGTGCCGGTGCTGGTCGCGGCCCTCGTGCTGGGGTGGCGGTCGCTGCGCGGCGACGGCCGGGGTCTGCCCGTGCCGGACCGCTCGCTGCTCGTCGAGGCGCTGCTGCTGGGCGGCGCGATCACGGCCGCGGTGCTCGCGGTCGGCGGCCGGCCCTGGCTGCTCGTGGTCACCGTCGTGCTCGGCGTGCTGTGGGCCCGGCTGCCGGCCGCCCGCCCGGTGCTGGACCTGGCGCGCCGGCGGGCGGTCGGCTTCCCGCTGCTGTCGCTGGGTCTGGTCAGCACGCTGGGCGGGCTGCTGTTCTTCCTGGTGCCCTACCACGTCACCGACGCGCTGCGCGGCTCGCCGTCGGACGTCGGGGTGGCGCTGCTGGTGTTCGTCGCGGGCGTGGCGGCGCTGTCCGCCGTGTCCGGCGTCCTGGCCGACCGGATCGGTCCGAGGCCGGTCGCGCTGGCGGGCGCGGTGGTCACGCTCGCCGGGGTGGCGCTGCTGCTCGTGCCGGTGGACGACCTGACCGGGTTGTGCCTGCGGCTCGCGGTGGTCGGCGTCGGTCAGGGGTTGTTCAACGCGCCCGTCAACGCGCTGCTGATGGCGGCCGCGCCGGCGGGCCGGGAGGGCGCGGTCGGCGGCACCGGCGCGTCGGCCCGGATGATCGGCTCGTCGCTGGGCCCGGCCGTCGCGGCGTTGGCGGCGCCGGCCGGGTTCCGCGTCGGTGTGGCGGTGCTGGGCGCGATCCTGCTGGTGGGCACGATCGCGCTCGCCGCCGGGAGGGCCGACTAGCGCCGCACGAGCGCCCGGATCGACTCGGTGCCCAGGCCCGTGGGGCCGTGGAACGCGCGGGTCAGCGTCGTGTGGTGGCCGAAGTGCTTCTCCAGGTCGGCCGGGTGGTAGCGGACGACCTGCTCGTGCCAGTTGAGGATGCCGGACAGCCAGTTCTCCAGCTCGCGGGCGTGCGCCGTCAGCGCCTCGCGGGCCGGCACGTCCAGCCGGAACTCCTCGAACAGCGCGGGCAGCTCCACCGCCACCGAGTGCCGGAACTGGGCCAGCCGGGCGTTCGCCAGGTCCGTCGCCACCCGGTAGGCCCGGTGCACGTCGACGTCCAGGAAGTTCTGCACCACCACGACCAGGTTGTGCACCTCGCCCTCGTACTGGACCTCCTTGCGGTAGGAGTAGAGGTCGTTGAGGATCGTGGCGTAGTCGGCGGCCGAGTTCTCGATGTTGCGCAGCGTGCGGGTCCGGTAGATCTCCGCCGGGACGAGGCGGCCGTGGCCGAGCCGGGCCAGGCTCATGGTGAGGTCCGAGCCGAACGTCCGGCGGCGCATCTCCACGTAGTCCACCGGGTCGGGCACCCGGTTCTCGTGCTGGTTCTTCAGCTCCCACACCCAGCTGTCGAGCATGTCGTCCAGGCACTGCCGCAGCTGCCGCCGGTTGTCGGCCGGCATCGACTCCGCGGTGCGCGCCCACACGTCGGCCAGCCCGCGCTCCAGCGGCGTGGTCGGTGCCGGGGCGACACCCTCGAGCGGCATCATCTCCTTGAGCCGCGCGGTCACCAGCTTCGCGGCGGGCAGGTCGGACGAGCGGCCGAACGCCACCGGGTAGAAGTCGTCGCCGTAGGTGCCCCAGGTCAGCCACAGCGCGGAGATCCGCAGCTCCTCGACCGAACCGCCCGGGTCGATGCCCGCCGAGCAGAGCGCGAAGTCGTAGTCGCGCAGCTTCTCCTCGGTCCACACCCGCGGCACGTCCTCGAACATGCCCATCGCGCGCGCCCACTCGACGCTGTGCTCCTTGGCGTCCTTCCAGTGCGGGTTGACCGTGAGCGGGAACGGCATGTCCAGCTCCGGGCGGCCGAGGTCGGGCACCGGGGTGTACCGCGGCCGGCTGAACGCGCGCAGACGCTGCGGCGCGGTCGCGATCAGCGAGCGCACCGCGGCCGTGCCGAGACCCGTCGGACCGCCGAGCACCGGCGTCGAGTCGAGCGCCACGCCCTTGTTCATGTACCGGCTGGACCGCATGTGCCACTCGTGGCCGCCGGACTGCCAGTCCTGCAAGCCCTTCACATAGGCCAGCACGGCCAGCCGCCCCGCCGGGTCGATGCCGTTCTCGTCCAGCAGCGACGGCACCTCGGTGACCGCGGTGTGCTCGAACTGGTGCAGCCGCGAGGTGAGCAGGTCGTTGACCGCCTCGGCGGCCTCCTGGGTCGGCAGCTCGAGGAACTTCTCCAGCACCAGGACGCCGTTGCTCAGCTCGCCCTCGTCCAGCACCTCGCGCTCGTAGGAGAACAGGTCGTTGCGCAGGTGCACCGCGTCGGAGAAGGTGTCCCGCAGCACGCCCAGCGGCCGGGACAGCGCGATCCGCGCGGGCACCTCCATGCCGGTGACGTGCTCGACCAGGTTCGCCGACCACGGCGCGCCGCCCACCTTGCGCCGCATCTCGATGTACTCGATGGGGTTGGACAGCCGCCCCTCGCTGATGTTGAGCAGTTCCCACATCGACTCGTCCAGCAGGTGCTTGGTGTTGTCCGCGAACCGCTGCCGCCAGTCCGCCGAGTGCGCGTGTACGGTCCGCGACCACAGGTCGGCGAGCCCCTTCTCGACCGGGTTCGACGGCTCGGCGTCGATCTCCCCGTCCACCGGCATGAACAGCGGCAGCCGGTCCAGGTACGCCTTCGCGCCCTGCACGTCGGGGTTGCGCTTGTACAGCTCCACGAAGTGGTCGTCGAAGTAGAAGACCCACACGTACCAGTCGGTGACCAGGTCGAGGTCGTCGGCGGTCGCGTCGGGGTGGGTGTAGGCGCACAGCAGCGCGTAGTCGTGCGAGTCGAGGTCCTCGTCGGTCCAGATCACCGTGCCGTGCTGCGGGACGTCGATGAAGTCCATCTCGTGCGCCCACGCCTTGGTGTGCGCCCGCGCGCGGTCCAGGTTCGGGTTCAGCCGGGCCGGATAGGGCATGTAGAACTCCGGCAACTGGAACGGCTGCATCGGGGGACCGACCTTCCTCGGGACGACTGCTCCGGATCACGCAACCAGTCGCGACCGGTCGGGGCCAACCCCCTTGATCACTACTCCACACGTTCGAGCGCGCGCGTCCCCCGACTGGCGGCGTAGGGCATGCGGTGGGTGTCCGCACTTGTCGGGACAATGCGCCAACCCCGCCTCGACCTCGCGTCCACGATCGAGTACACCCGCTCCGACGTGCGACTATTCCGCCCGACCCGGCACACCCCTAGCCCGAAGTCGATCACCACTCCAACCCCTGTTCGGGTGAACCCGGCACGGGACCCCGCAGTCACGTCGCCCTGCGGGCGCGATGGTCGGCCACTCGGCCGGGAGTGGCGGCGGTTCACCCTTTCAGGGACGGTCGACGGTTAACGATCACCGCCGCGCCGTCGATATCGGGGCATCCGGGTCAGACGATGGTCCGACGGGGACATCGCCGGCCGGGGTACGGTTACGGTGCGCAATCAAGCTTGGTACCCACACGGTCAGCGCGAGTTCTCGCGGCTGGGGAGGCGGACGGTCGTGAGCACTTTTCAGCGGGCGCGGGGTCTGTGGTACTTCGTGGTGGTCGTGCTGAGCATGGGGATCTTCACCGCCGTCCCGTTCGCGCACGCCGCGATCCGGTCGCGCAAACCCGCGCTGTGGCGGTGGTTCGCCGTGTACGGGGCGGTGACGGTGGCCGCGTTCGTCATCCTGCCCACCAGGGACGCCCCGTCCGACCTGCGCAGCGGGATCGGCAGTCTCACCCTGATCACGATGATGATCGTGGCCTGCTTCCACCTCGCCCGCGTCCGGCGCGAGGTCTACGGGCTGCCCGAGCCCTACGGCGCGCCCGCGCAGCCGGCCGCGCCGTGGTCCAACGACCCGGCGGTGGCCGCGGCGCTCGCGCTGCGGGCCAGGCGGGAGGAGGCGCGGGCGTTGGTGGAGCGGGACCCGGTGCTCGCGCGCGACCTGCGCATCGGGCGGCCGGACCTGCCGCGGCAGTACGACGACGGCGGGCTGGTGGACGTGAACGCCGCGCCCGGGCCGGTGATCGCGCAGTACTGCGGCGTCGACATGCAGACCGCGAAGCAGATCGAGACCGCGCGCGACCGGCACCTCTCGCCGTTCGTGTCGGTGGACGAGATGCTCGTGTTCGCCGAGGTGGACATCAACGCCTGGGACCGGATCCGGGAGCGCGGGGTCGTCCTGCCCTGATCACTCCGACGCGACCGGCACCACCCGCCGGCGCACGGACGGGGTCAGCCGGACCGCCAGGGACGCGGCCGCGACCAGGGCCGGCACGCCGGCGACCACGGCCAGCGCGAGCTTCGGGTTCGTCGTCACCAGGGTCGCCACCAGCAGCGAGCCCGCCGCCACGCCGAGACCGTGCGCGCCGTACTGGATGGAGAAGCCCTCGCTGCGCAGCCGCAGCGGCAGGGCGTTCTCCAGGGCCTCGCTGCGCAGGGCGTTGACCGGCGCGATGAACAACCCGCCCGCGACCAGCGGGATCAGCAGCCACGGCGCGGTCGGCACCAGGGCGGCCGGGAACAGCAGGAGTCCCATCAGGACCAACGCGACGTCCGCCCGGTCCACCGCGCGACCGCGGAGCCTGCTCGCGGACACCGCCAGCAGCACGCCGCCGAGGAAGCTGCCGACCGACAGCGCCGCGGCGAACACGCCGGCCATCGCGGCCTGGGCGCTCAGCACGACCAGCAGCGCCGGCAGCACCGCCACCAGCCCGCCCTCCGCGACGCCGAGCAGCACCGACGTGAGGTAGGTCGGCCAGGCCGCGGGCGACTTCCACGCGCCGCGCCCGGCCGGCGCCGCGGGTTCCGCCGGCGCGGACCCGACGTCGCCCATCCGCCGGGTGATCGCGGCCGCGCCGAGCGCGCACACCGCCATGACCACCATCGCCAGCGCGGGTTGACCGGTCAGCAGCACCAGGGTCAGCAGCAGCGGCGCGAGGAACCACTCCACCTCCAGCACCGCCGCGTCCCAGCCGAACGCCGCGCGCAGCCGGGCCGGGTCGAGCATGCCGGTGAGCAGCGCGCGGTAGCCGCCGGGCAGACCGGCGGGCAGCACGGCGCACGCCGCGGTGAGCGCGAACAGCACCACCAGCGGCAGTTTCAGCCACACCGCGCAGGCCAGCGCCAGGAACACTGCCGCCGAGACGAGCAGCGCCCGGGTCATCCGGGTGGTGCGCTCGCGCGCGGTGCAGTCGTCGAGGACCTTGCCGCGCCACGGCGCCGACACCGCCTCGCCCAGCGCGAAGCACGCGCCGAGGGCGGCGCCGACCGCGTAGGAGTCGGCGACGTACCGGCCGGCGAAGGCGAGCGTCAACGTCGCCATCGCGGGCGGGATCCGGACCAGACCGACCGCCGCCGACCAGCGCCACCAGTCGCGGTCCCGGGCCAAGCTAACCGTCGTCATACTTTTGACGGTAACAAGGTGCGGCACCGCCCGCTACGCCTAGACTGGTGAGGTGACCAGTGCGGACGAGGCCCCGGGCGGGTTGGAGCCGGTCCGGGCGCTGCTGAACACCTGGTACGTCCCCAACGACACCCGCGTGCCGACCGACCTGCTCGACGCGTTGCGCCGCGATCCGCCGGAGTGGGCCGCCCGGGTCGACCTGCCCCGGCCGCGGACCCGGGTGGACCTGGCGCGGCTCGCGGAGGTGCGCGACGGGCTCCGCCGGCTGGTCGAGCGCGAGGAGCCGGCCGAGACCGGACTGCGGTGGCTGCGGCAGGCGTTCGCCGCGCACCCGACCACGCCGGCGGTGGACCTGGCGGGCGCGGAGCTGAGCCTGCGCCTGGTCGCCGCCGACCCGCGCGACCCGACCTCGGTGGTGATGGGCGCGGTCGCGGAGGCCGTGCGCACCGGCGCGTGGCACCGGCTGAAGGCGTGCCCGGACTGCCGCTGGGTCTTCCACGACCACAGCCGCAGCGGCACGAGGGTGTGGTGCGGCATGACCGCCACCGGCCCGAACGGCCGCGCCTGCGGCTCGATCGCCAAGGTCCGCACCTACCGACAGCGGCAGGCGGGCAACCCCGCCTGACGGGACCCGGGGTGTCGGCGGACGGAAACGACCGCGCGCCAACGGTTTTCGGCGCCGGAGCACGGTGGGCGCACTGCACGACAACGGTTCCCGGCGCCCGGGAACACGCCGCGACCCGAAACCCGGCGCACGGCAACGGTGTCCGGACCGCTGGGCACGACAGGCACTCGTCGGCGTGAACGAGCCCGCGGCCACGACCCCCGGTCTCCCCGGCGCGACGTGCGAGCGGAAACGACCGCACGACAAGGGTTTCCCCCTTCGGGTGTGGCCACCGGCGGTCGTCATGCCCTCGCGAGCACCGAGTCCACCGCGGACCACAGCGCGTCGGCGTGCGCCGGGTGGCAGATCACCACGTCCGGCAGCCACGGGTCCGGCCGGTTGTAGCGCGGCGCGGAGCCGTCCAGGCGGCGCACGCGCAGGCCGCCCGCCACCGCGACCGCCACCGGGGCGGCCGAGTCCCACTCGTACTGGCCGCCCGCGTGCAGGTACGCCGTCGCCTCGCCGGCCAGCACCGACGCGGTCTTCGCGCCGGCCGAGCCCATCGGGCGGACCAGCGCGGGCCAGCGGGCGGTCAGCTCGTCCAGGAAGGCGGGCGGTCGGCTGCGGCTGACCAGCAGCACCGGCCGGTCGGGCGCGGGCGGCGCGGGTCGGGAAGGCAGGGTCGAGCGCACGACGCCCTTGGCCGGCACCGCGACCGCGCCCGCCGCCAACACGCCGTCCGCCCACAGCGCGACGTGCACCGCCCAGTCCTCCCGCCCCGGCTCGCCGAACTCGCGCGAGCCGTCCAGCGGGTCGACGATCCACACCCGGTCGGCGCGGCTCCGGTCGGCGCGGTCGGCGGACTCCTCCGACAGCACCGCGTCGCCCGGCCGCCGCGAGGCCAGCGCGCCCACCAGGAACTCGTCGGACAGCCGGTCGCCGACCTCCGCCGACGCCCCGTCGGCGCGCAACCGCAGCAACCTCCGGCCGGCCTCCGCGGCGAGGTCGTGCGCCAGCCGGTGGTCGGACTCCCGCGGTGACCCCCGGTAGCAGGGCACGGCGTCACCACGCCCGGTCGAACGGGTCGTCGCCCGCCATGCCCGCGGCCAGGGTCGCGCCGTCGGCCGGGTCGATCAGCAGGAACGCGCCGGTGCGCCGGTTCACCCGGTACGGGTCCAGCGCGATCGGCTCGGCCGTGCGCAGCACCACCCGCCCGATGTCGTTGACCCCGAGCCCGGAGGCGGCCTCGACCCGGCGCCCGGCCGCGATGTCGTACCGGTGCGATATCTCCGCCACCCGCGCCCGCACGGTCCGGGTGGTGTGCTTGAGCAGCACCCGGTCGCCGACCGCGAGCGGCTTCTCGCTGAGCTGGCTCGCGGTCGCCTCGACGTGGTCGGTCGTCACCGGCGGCTCGCCGGAGGCCAGCAGGTCGCCTCGGGACACGTCGAGGTCGTCGGCGAGCCGCACGGTCACCGACTGCGGCGCCCACGCCACGTCCGTCCCCCGGCCGAGCAGGTCGAGGCCCGCCACCGTCGTCACCCGCCCGGCGGGCAGCACCGACACGGTGTCGCCCACCCGCACCACGCCGGACAAGACCTGACCCGCGTAGCCGCGGTAGTCGCCGCCGGCCGGCCGGATCGCGCACTGCACGGCCAGCCGGAACTGCTCGCGGGTCGGGTCGGCGCGCACCGGCACCCGCTCCAGGTGCTCCAGCAGCGACGGCCCGTCGTACCAGTCCGAGGACGTCGACCGGAACACGACGTTGTCGCCGTGCAGCGCGGAGATCGGGACGGCGGTGACGTCGGCGATCCCGACGGACGCGGCGTAGGACCGGAACCGCGCGGCGATGGTCCGGAACACGTCCTCGGACCAGCCCACGAGGTCCATCTTGTTCACCGCCAGCAGCACGTGCGGCACCCGCAGCAACCCGGCGACCGCCGCGTGCCGCCTGCTCTGCTCGACCACGCCGTGCCGCGCGTCGACCAGCACCGCGGCCAGGTTCGCGGTGGACGCGCCGGTCACCATGTTGCGCGTGTACTGCACGTGGCCCGGCGTGTCGGCCAGGACGAACCGGCGGCGCGGCGTCGCGAAGTACCGGTAGGCCACGTCGATCGTGATGCCCTGCTCGCGCTCGGCGCGCAGGCCGTCGGTGAGCAGGGCGAGGTCGGTCGCGGCGTGGCCGCGCAGCAGGGACGCCCGCTCGACCGCCTCCAGCTGGTCGGACAGGATGGACTTCGAGTCGTGCAGCAGCCGGCCGACGAGGGTGGACTTCCCGTCGTCCACCGAGCCCGCGGTGGCGAAGCGGAGCAGCCCGGTGGTGTCGTCCGGCGCGAGGACGGTGGTCGTCATGGTCAGAAGTACCCCTCACGCTTGCGGTCCTCCATGGCGGCCTCGGACAGCTTGTCGTCGGCCCGGGTCGCGCCGCGCTCGGTGAGCCTGCTCGCGGCGACCTCGGCCACCACCTCGGCGACCGTGGCCGCGTCCGAGTCCACCGCGCCGGTGCACGACATGTCGCCGACCGTGCGGTAGCGGACCCGGCGGTGCTCCACGGGCTCGTCGGCGCGCGGCCCGCCCCACTCCCCCGCGGTGAGCCACATGCCGTCGCGGCGGAACACCTCGCGGGTGTGCGCGTAGTAGATCTCCGGCAGCGCGACGTCCTCGCGCTCCACGTACTGCCACACGTCGAGCTCGGTCCAGTTCGACAGCGGGAACACCCGCACGTGCTCGCCCGCCGCGTGCCTGCCGTTGTACAGCGACCACAGCTCGGGGCGCTGCCGGCGCGGGTCCCAGCCGCCGAACGCGTCGCGCAGCGAGAAGATCCGCTCCTTGGCGCGGGCCTTCTCCTCGTCGCGCCGGCCGCCGCCGAGCACCGCGTCGAACCGGTTGCGGGTGATCGCGTCCAGCAGCGGCACGGTCTGGAGCGGGTTGCGGGTGCCGTCGGGCCGCTCGGTGAGCTGCCCGCGGTCGAGGAAGTCCTGCACCAGCGCGACGTGCAGGGTCAGCCCGTGCTCGGCGACGACCCGGTCGCGGTAGGCCAGCACCTCGGGGAAGTTGTGCCCGGTGTCCACGTGCAGCAGCGCGAACGGCGGCCGGGCGGGCGCGAACGCCTTGAGCGCCAAGTGCAGCATGACGATGGAGTCCTTGCCGCCGGAGAACAGGATCACCGGCCGCTCGAACTCGCCGACGACCTCGCGCAGGACGTGCGCCGACTCGGCCTCCAGCGCGTCCAGGTGCGACAGCCGGTAGTCCCCGACTCCGGCGTCCCGGCGCACCTGCTCGACGGCGGTCACTCGGTCCACCGCTTCGCCAGCAGGGTGTGCACCGCGGCGGCCGACTCGGCGGCGGGCTCGCGGTGCGCCTCGATCCTCAGCTCGGGCGCCACCGGCGCCTCGTACGGGTCGTCGACGCCGGTGAGCCCCGAGATCACCCCGGCGGCCTGCTTCGCGTACAGGCCCTTGACGTCGCGCGCGGAGCACACCTCCACCGGCGTGGCGACGTGCACCTCCAGGTAGGCCGTCCCGTGCCCGTCGTGCCGGGACCGCACCGCGGCCCGGTCGTCGGCGTAGGGCGCGATCACCGGCACCAGCACGGTCACGCCGTGCGAGGCGAGCAGTTCGGCGACGAAGCCGATCCGGGTCACGTTGGTCCGCCGGTCCTCGCGGGAGAAGCCGAGGCCCGCGGACAGGAAGCCGCGGATCTCGTCGCCGTCCAGCACCTCGACGGGCCTGCCCTCGGCGCGCACCAGCGCGGCGACGGCGAGGGCGATGGTCGTCTTGCCCGCGCTGGGCAGGCCGGTGAGCCACACCGTGGCGCCGCGCGCGTCCGGCGTCGGGTCCTGCTCGGGTGCGCTGGTCACGTCGTCTCCTTCTCGCGGTCGTCGGGGATCACCAGCCGGTGGGCCCGGAGCTCCTCGTAGTAGGGCAGGTGGAAGTCGAGGTGGCCGCGCAGCACGGGGTCCGCGCGCACGTCGACCCGCGGCGGCCCGCCCGCCGCGGTGAAACCGGTGCTGGCGCTGGCTTCCCGGTGCCACCGCTCGGAGGGCCGCCACTCGGCGCGGGACTCCGCGCGCCAGTTCAGCGCCTCGGGCAGGTACGGGATGCCCACCTCGGCGCAGTAGGCGGCCACCACCGCGGGCGCGGAGGCGACGAGGTCGGCCGCGTCCACGACCAGCGGTGTCCGCCCGGTCGCCTCGGCCACCGCGGTGAACAGCTCGTACTGCGCGGCGAACCCGATCTGGTCGCGGCGCGGCGCCGGGTTGACCGCGTGGTAGGAGGCGATGGTCTCCGCGGGGTGCCGGATGAGGAAGGTGTGCGTGGCGTCGGCCGCGAGGAAGTCCCGGTCGGCCAGCACGCCGGGGTAGCGCTCGTCGGTGGTGTCCTTGAAGAACACCGGCCCCGACTCCGCCAGCGCCCGGATCGCGGCGGTCAACCCGGCCTCGGTGCGGGCGGTCCGGCCGCCCACCTCGGAGACGCCGAATTCCGCCAGGTAGGAGAACGGCTCGTGCACCGGGGTGACGTCGCCGCGTTCCGCCATCATCCGGAAGAAAGCGGTCGACCGACATCGGGGTGCGCTCCACAGCGCCAGGATTCGCGGGTGGGGTGTCGAGTCCGTCATACCGGTCCTTTGCCCTCGCCGAATTCGGGATGTCCACACCGACGCTATTGCCGCCCGACGGGCCGAAGTAACCCCCGCGGCGGCCGGAAACCGCTGCGTGCGGGCCGGTACTACGCCTGGCGTCCACCCCGAGCGAACGCTCCTGGACGCGGTGACGACATTCCACCCGGAGCACACCCGTGGCGTTGCGGGAAAAGTCGACACCCGGCGGACTACGCGGCCCGGTGGGCGGAAATAGAGTCGGGAGGGCCGACCGGAAGGCCGGCGCCACGAATCCTTCGGCGACGAGGAGGGCAAATGACGGCGGTGTGCCTCGAATGCGAGGGCGAGATCAGGCCCGCGGACGACGTGCAGGTGAACGAAGTCATCGAGTGCGGTGAGTGCAACGTGGAACTGGAGGTGCTGTCGGTCCGGCCGCTCACCCTCGCGCTCGCCCCGGAGGTCGAGGAGGACTGGGGCGAATGACGGGTGTCTCCGCCCCGATCGCGGTCCTCGCGTCCCGGGTGCGCGCCGACGAGAAGCGCGTCCTGTCCGAACTGGACCGGCGGGGCGTCGGGTACGAGCACGTCGACACCCGCGCGCTGTGGGGTTTCCTGGGGCACGCGGACGGTCGGATCGTGCTCAACCGGGAGATCGGCCAGGTCCGGGCGCACTACGCGGCGAGCCTGTTCGAGCAGGCGGGCGCCAGGGTGCTGAACTCCGCGCGGGCGATCGGGACGTGCGGCGACAAGTGGCACTGCTCGGTCGCCCTGGCGCGGGCGGGCGTGCCGACACCGGAGACCGCGCTGGCGCTCACCCCGGAGGGCGCGCTGGAGGCGTTCGACGCGGTGGGCTACCCGGCCGTGGTGAAACCGCTGGTCGGCTCGTGGGGCCGGCTCGTCACCGCGGTGCCGGACCGGGAGGTCGCGGCGACCGTCCTGGAGTACGTCCGGGCGCTGCCCAACCCGCAGTCGCACGTCGTGTACGTGCAGCGGATGATCCCGAAGCCCGACCGGGACATCCGGGTGATCGTGGTCGGGGACGAGCCCGTCGGCGCCACCTACCGGCGCGGCGAGCAGTGGCGCACCAACGTCGCGCGCGGCGCGGTCAGCGAACCGTGTGCGCTCACCCCGGAGATCACCGCGCTCGCGCTCGGCGCGACCAGGGCCGTCGGCGCGGACATCGCGGGGGTGGACCTCATCGAGGACGTCGACGGCGCGCTCACCGTGCTGGAGGTCAACCACGGCGTCGAGTTCTCCGGGTTCCAGGCGGCGCTCGGCGACGCGGTGGACGTCGCGGCGCGCATCGTGGACCACCTGGTGGCGGAGGCGGCGACATGATCGAGGCAGCCGTCGCGGGCGCGTCGGGCTACATCGGCGGGGAACTGCTGCGCCTGCTCGTCGGGCACCCGGGGATCGAGGTGGTCGCGGCCGGTTCGACCCGCAACGCCGGCCGCCGGGTCGACACGGCGCACCCGAACCTGCGCGGTCGCACGGACCTCGTGTTCGTCGACCCCGACCGGCTCGCGGGGTGCGACGTGCTGTTCCTGGCCACGCCGCACGGCGAGACGATGTCGAGGATGCGCCGGTACCTGGAGCTGGCGCCGGTCGTGGTCGACCTGACGGGCGACTTCCGGTTGCGCGACCCGTCGGTGTTCGCCTCCTACTACCACCTGGAGCACGCCGCTCCCGACCTGCTGGACACGTTCACCACCGGGTTGCCGGAGCTGTTCCGGGACCGGTTGCGCACCGCCGACCGGATCGCCGTGCCGGGGTGCATGGCGACCGCGGCGATCCTCGCGCTGCACCCGCTCGCCGCGGCGGACCTGGTGACGGGCGAGGTGTCGATCGACGCGCGCACCGGGTCCAGCGGCTCGGGCGTCTCGGCGGGGTCGGCCAACCTGCACGCGGAGCGCAGCGGCGCGATGCGGGTGTTCGCGCCCACCCGGCACCGGCACGAGGCCGAGGTCGCGCAGGCGACCGGGTTGACCGCGCGGATGACCGCCACCGGCGTCGAGGCGGTGCGCGGGGTGCAGGTGGTGTGCCGGGTCGTGCTGCGGTCCGGTGTGGACGAACGCGCGGTGCGCGCCGCGTACCGGAAGGTCTACGCCGACGAGCCGTTCGTGCGGGTCGTGGCGCACAAGCGCGGCGGGTACCGGTTGCCGGAACCCAAGATCCTCGCCGGCTCGAACTTCTGCGACGTCGGCTTCGCGGTCGAGGAGGGCTCGCCGCACGCGGTCGTGGTGGGCGCGCTGGACAACCTCGTCAAGGGCGGCGCGGGCGGCGCCGTGCAGTCGGCGAACCTCCGCCTCGGGCTGCCGGAGGGGCTCGGCCTGGAGTTCACCGGGTTGCACCCCTGCTGACCGCGCGTCCGACAACCCCGAGGGGACAAGGGAGTCCGATGACAAGGGACATCGTGGTGGTCAAGTGCGGCGGCAACGCCGCGGTCGACCCGGCCGGGGTGTGCGCCGACGTGGCGGACCTGGTCTCGCGCGGACGCCGGGTCGTGCTGGTGCACGGCGGTTCGGCGGACATCGACCGGCTCGCGGCGCGGCTCGGCGTGCCGCGCCGGCGGCTGGTCGCGCCGGACGGCGTGTCCGCGCGGCACACCGACGACGCGATGCTGGAGGTGGTGGGCCTCGCGCTGGGTGGGGTGACGCAACCCCGGCTGGTCACCCTGCTGGTCAACGCGGGCGTCTCGGCGGTCGGACTGTCCGGTTGGGACGGTGGACTGTTGCGCGCCAGGAGGAAGAAGGCGCACCGCAGCCGCGTCGACGGCCGGATCACGGTGGTGCGCGACGACCACAGCGGACGCGTGGACCGGGTGGACGCGGCGCTGCTGCGCGCCCTGCTCGACGCGGGCCGGGTGCCGGTGGTCTCGCCGCCGGCGCTGGCCGAGGACGGGCGGCCGGTGAACGTGGACGCGGACCGGGCCGCGGCGGCCGTCGCGGGCGCGCTCGACGCCGAGGCGCTGGTGCTGCTCACCGGCGCGCCCGGGGTGCTGCGCGACCCGGCCGACGAGGGTTCGGTCCTCGCCGACTACGCGCTGCCGAGGTCGGGCACGCCGGAGTTCGTCGGCGGTGGCATGGCGCCGAAGCTGGCCGCGACCCGGGAGGCGCTGCTGGCGGGCGTGCCGCGGGTGCTGATCGGCGACGGCCGGGTGCCGCGGCCGGTGACCGGCGCGCTGGACGGGAGGGCGACCACCGCGGTCCTGCTCCCGGAGGAGAACACGACGAGGGCGGAGGCGGCATCGTGAGCCGCGGACAACCGGGCGTGGTCGGGGACGACCGCGCCGAAGCGCTGCTGCGCGGGATGCTCGGCATCCCGTCGGCGTCCTACCACGAGCAGAGGCTGGCGGCGTTCCTCGCCGACGAGCTGCGCGACCTCGGCTTCGACTCCGAGGTGGACGCGGCGGGCAACGTGGTCGGCCGGGTCGACCGCGGCGAGGGCCCCGAGGTGATGCTGCTCGGGCACATCGACACGATTCCCGGCGACCTGCCGGTGGTCGCCCGCGACGGCAGGCTGTACGGCCGCGGCGCGGTGGACGCGAAGGGACCGTTCGCCACCATGGTGTGCGCGGCGGCGCGGGCGGTCGACTTCCGCGGCCGGCTCGTCGTGGTGGGCGCGGTCGAGGAGGAGACGCCGGAGTCGCGCGGCGCGACGCACGTCCGGCGCACGCACGGGCAGCCGGACGCGCTGGTGATCGGCGAACCCAGCGGCTGGTCGTCGATCGTGTTGGGGTACAAGGGGAAGCTCGACCTCTCCTACCGCGTGGAGGTGCCCGCGACGCACCCCAGCAACCCGGAGCCCAAGGCCTCGGAGCTGGTCGTGTCGGCGTGGAACGCGCTGCTGGAGCTGCTCGGTCCGGACGCCGGGCACGGCTCGTTCGACCGGCCGGGCGCGACCCTGACCACGATCACCGGCGAGTTGACGACGGCGAGCGCCGAGTTCAGCGTGCGCACGCCACCGGGGTTCGACCGGGAGGGACTGGTGGCCCGGTTGCGCGACCGGCTGACCGCGGGCGTGCTCGACGTGGTCAACAGCGTCGGCGCGGTCCGGGTGGGTCGCAACGACCCGGTGGTGCGGGCGCTGTCCGGCGCGATCCGGGCGGAGGGCGCGGTGCCGTCGCCGAAGGTCAAGACGGCCACCTCGGACATGAACACGCTCGCCGAGACGTGGGCGGTCCCGATGGCCACCTACGGTCCCGGGGACAGCGCGCTCGACCACTCCGACGACGAGCACCTGGCGCTGGATGACTACTTCCGCGGCATCCGGGTGCTGACCGCCGCGCTCACCGACCTCGGTCGGACCGCACCGGCGGCCCGGACCACCGCGACGGCACGGAGGGACCACTCGTGACCGACACCCTGACCCCGCCCGACCTGCTCACCCGGCCGACGTCGGACCAACTGCGAGAGCACGCGCACCACGTCCGCGAACTGATCGTCCACATGTGCTCGAACGGCGAGGGCGGCCACATCGGCGGCTCGCTGTCGCTGGCCGACATCCTGGTGACGCTGTACTTCGACGTGCTGCGGGTCGACCCGGCCGACCCCGCCGACCCCGACCGGGACGTGCTGCTGCTGAGCAAGGGCCACGGCGGCATCGGGCTCTACGCGGTGCTCGGCGCGCGCGGGTTCTTCCCGGAGGACGACCTGGCGGGCTACGGCACGCCCGGCAGCGCGCTGTCCGCGCACCCGACGCCGGCGGTGCCCGGCGTGGAGATGCCGACCGGGTCGCTCGGCCACGGGCTGCCGCTGGGCGTGGGCTTCGCGCTCGCGGCCCGGCTGGACGACGCGCCGCGCCGGTGCTTCGTGGTGCTGGGCGACGGCGAGCTCCAGGAGGGCTCGGTGTGGGAGGCCGCGCTGTCGGCGGGCGCGCAGGGCCTGGACGGGCTGGTCGCGGTCGTGGACCGCAACCGGCTCCAGATCACCGGCGGCACCGAGGACGTGGTGGCGCTGGAACCGCTGGCGGACAAGTGGCGCAGCTTCGGCTGGGCGGTGCGCGAGGTCGACGGGCACGACGTGGACGCGCTGCGGTCCGCGCTCGGCACGACGCCGCACGAGCCGGGCAGGCCGACCGTCGTCATCGCGGACACGGTGAAGGGCAAGGGACTGCCGTTCATCGAGGGTCAGGTGCGCTCGCACTACGCCCGGCTCGGCGAGGCGCAGAAGAAACGCGCGCTCTCGGCGTTGCGCCGGGGTCGACAGGCGGAGGTGCGGTCATGACGGCGGTCACCGGGCAGGTCGTGTCCCGAGCCTCCCGCGAGGCCTACCGGGACCGGTTGGTGACGTTGATGGCGCGCGACGAGCGGGTGGTGTGCCTGGACAGCGACACCGGCCTGTTCACCGGCGTCGACTTCGGGCAGGCCGCGCGGCGGTACCTCAACCTGGGCATCTCCGAGCAGAACCTGATGGGCTCGGCGGCCGGGTTGGCCCGCGGCGGCCGGATGCCGTTCGTCAACACGATGGCGGCGTTCGCGAGCAGTCGCGCGGTGGAGGCGGTGAAGATCGACATCGCGCTGAACCGGGTGCCGGTGCGGATCGTCGCCACCCACGGCGGGTTGTCCGCGGGCCACCTCGGTCCGACCCACCACTGCCTGGAGGACCTGGCGGTGATGCGCGCGCTGCCGAACATGACCGTGGTGGTGCCCGCCGACGCGTCGGCCACCGAGGAGCTGATCGCGCAGAGCCTGGACCACGACGGCCCGGTCTACTTCCGGTTGGGCCGGCACGCGACGGCCGAGCTGGGTCGCGGCGGTCCGGTCGAGCTGGGTCGCGCGCAACGGCTGGCCGAGGGCGACGACGTGACCGTGGTGGCGTGCGGCACCGAGCCGGTGCGGTTCGCGCTGGAGGCCGCCGACGAGCTGGCCGCCGAGGGCGTGCGGGCGACCGTGCTGAACACGCACACCGTCAAGCCGCTCGACGCCGAGGCCGTGCTGGACGCGGCGTCGACCACGAGGGGCGTGGTGACGGTCGAGGAGGCCTGGCGGGCCGGAGGGCTCGGTTCGGCGGTGCTGGAGGTGCTGGCCGACGCGGGCCTCGCCGTGCCGGTGACCCGCGTCGGCGTGGCCGACCGGTTCGTGTCCGGCACCGGGAAGCACCTGGGGCTGCTGGCGCGGGCGGGCGTGACCACCGCCGCCGTGGCGGACGCGGCGCGGGCGGTCGTGTCGGGCCGGTGAGCGCGCGGGTGCGCCGGCGCGGACCGGCGCACCGGCGTCACGCCGACCTGACCAGGCCGGCCCGGTAGGCGAACGACACCAGCTGCGCCCGGTCGCGCAGCCGGAGCTTGGCCCGCACCCGGTGCACGTGGGTGCGCACGGTGGTGATGCCGATGCTCAGCTCGTCGGCCACGCCCTCGGTCGAGAGGCCGCGGGCGATCAGCAGCAGCACCTGGCGCTCGCGCGGGGTCAGCCCGGACAGGGTGCCGTGCGGCACGAGTTCGCCGCCGTGCTGCTCGCGGTACCACTCCACGAGCTGCTGGGCGACCTCGGGCG
This sequence comes from Actinosynnema sp. NPDC020468, assembly GCF_040642015.1. Classification (NCBI taxonomy): domain Bacteria; kingdom Bacillati; phylum Actinomycetota; class Actinomycetes; order Pseudonocardiales; family Pseudonocardiaceae; genus Actinosynnema; species Actinosynnema sp. NPDC020468. Next base: position 64,791 of record NZ_JBFAEO010000001.1, on the reverse strand, counting down.
CGAGCGCGGTGTGCCCGTTGGCCGCGGCCCGGATCGCCGACGCCAGTTCCTCGCGGGTGGCCGCCTCGGTGAGCAGCCCGTTCGCACCCGCGTGCAGCACCTCGGAGATCGCGTCGTCACCCGCGTTGAGGGCGAACACGACGACCTTCGGCCGCGGCTCGACGCGCTCCTTCGCGAGCCGCCGCACCAATTCCAGCCCTCTGATGCCCTTGAGCACCAGCCCGCTCACGATCACGTCCGGGCGCCGGGTCCGCGCGAGGATCAGCGCGTGGAACCCGCTGTCGGTGGTGTCGACCACCTCGATGTCCGGTTCCTCCTCGAGCAGCGTGCGCAGGCCGTCCCGGATGATGGGCAGTTCGTCGCAGATCAGGACCCTCAGAACCATGGCTCGGACATCCTTCCGACTCGGGTCGGGTGGAGCGGACCGCCCCCCCCCGGCGGGGGGGCCGGGGCGCGCGGGCGGGGC
>NZ_JBFAEO010000001.1:0-64315 GCF_040642015.1 Actinosynnema sp. NPDC020468 | reverse complement strand
ACCCCGGGCTCGCCATCCGGTCCGTCGGGGGCCGGTTGGTCCGCACCGACCCCGGGGGCGCGGTGCCCGGGTCGGCGGGTCGGGCGGGTCACGCGGTGGCGGCGGCCCACTCGGCGTCGGCGACCGCCGCGGCGCGCTCCCACGGCGGCCGGTGCTCGGCGGTGTGCGCGTGGCCCGCGATCGTGTCGCGGTGCGACCACACCTTGGCGAACGCGTCGGCGTACCGGTCGAGCAGCTCGCCCGCCTCGGGGTGCAGGTGCGCCTTCTGGATGGTGAACGTCTCGTCGATGACCCTCAGCGTCGTCGGGAAGTCCTCGATCCGGTACGACGGCGTGCGCGCGCCCGGCAGCGCCCACGGGTAGCCGCCGAACCCGGCCAGGTCCTGGAACACCCGCTGACCGGGCAACGGCATCAGCTGGTACGGCGACACCGCGACACCCTCGGCGCGCAACGCCCGGGTCAACGCCGCCCGCAGCGCGCCCGCCCGGTCGGGCGCCAGGCCGAACGCCGCCGGGTCCACCCGCAGCCGCAGGATGTGCCAGGCGTGCGTGCGGTCGTCGGGCACGGTCGGCACGACCAGCCCGGGCAGTTCCGCGAGCCGCGCCAGGAACCCGCGCACGGTGTGGTCGCGGATCTTGTCCTCGTCGGCGAACCGGGTCAGCCGGCTGCGGGTGAACGCGGCCTGGATCGCGTTCGGCTTGTGGTTCCAGCCCAACCGGTGCGCCACGTAGCTGCGCTCGCCGCGGGCCGGGATCAGCTCGCCGAACTGGCGCAGCATGACGCTCGCGGTGCGCAGCGCGTCGTCGTCGGTGTTGATCAACCCGCCCTCGCCCGCGGTCGCGAGGTTCTTGCTGACGTTGAGGCTGAACGTGTTGACCGCGCCGATCGAGCCCACCAGCCGGCCGCGGTAGAACGCGCCGTGCGCCTGCGCGGCGTCCTCGACCACGGCGACACCGTGCCGGCGCGCGACGGCGGTGATCTCGTCCAGGTCGGCGGGCAACCCGTGCAGGTGCACCACGACGATCGCCTTGGTGCGCGGCGTGATCGCCGCCTCGACCGCCGCCGGGTCCAGGTTGAACGTCACCGGGTCGACGTCGGCGAACACCGGCACCGCCAGCAGGTGCAGCGGCGCGACCGCCGAGGCGATGAAGCTCAGCGCGGGCACCACGACCTCGTCGCCCGGCTGCACGCCGAGCGCGCCCAGCGCGACCGACAGCGCCGCCGTACCGTTGCTCACCGCGACGCAGTGCCGGGTGCCGACCAGGTCGGCCCACTCCCGTTCCAGCGCGGCGATCTCGACCTCGCCGGACGCCGCCGCGGTGAACCGGCCGCCGTCGAGCACCCGGCCGACGGCCTCCCGGTCCGCGTCGGTGACCATCGGCCACGGGCGGATGCGCACGTCCTTCGGCACGGCTCGCGTGCCGCCGAGCATGGCAAGCTCCTCCATCGTCCTTGCTCCCGTCCTCGGTCGGTCAGAGCCGGGCGGTCACCCGGGTCAGCTCGTCCAGCAGCCGTTCCTGGTCCAGCAGCAACGCGGTGTGCCGGCGGGTCAGCTGCTCCGCCGAGGTCGTGCCGTCGCGGGTGCGGGCGGCGAGGATGCGCAACGCGGTCCAGTGGTGCGCGATCCGGTCCGCGGCACGCCCCGCCTCGCGCAGGTCCGGCACGGCGAGCCGGCGGCCCGCGAGCGCCAGCCAGTCCGCGTGCAGCGCGACCACCGCGAGCGCCGCGCCGGCCACCACGAACAGCTCGTCGCACACCTCGTCGCCGCGCGCGTACCGCTCCACGACCTCGGCCAGGTAGCGCCGCTGGCCGGCCAGACCCGCGTACTCCCCTTCGCCGGCAGGGGAATTCCCGAAATCGTCCACATTGGACACGATCGCGGCGCGGACGAACCCGGCGTCGAACTCCGGCAGCGCGGCGGTGTCCACCTCCACGTCCAGCCACCGGTTGCCGATGGGGTGCGCGGTGAAGAACATGTCGCGGTCGTGCCGCACCTCGTTGCCCGAGTCCCGCGACGCGGACAGCCGCTCGAGGGGGATCTCGCCGGCGAACGCGGGCGGCACGGTGTCGATCACCTCGACCGTCCCGCGCGCCTCGTCGAACCCGTGCACCACCACCAGGTGGTTGGAGTGCACGTCCTGGAAGGCCGGGCGGAACGGCAGCTCGAAGTTGTCCACCGCGACGGCCACCGGCCGGCCCGCCGCCACCGCGTCGCGGACCTCCGCCCACCCCCGCGCGGCGTCCGCCGGCCGCCGCCACGCGGACCGGACCGGGTGGTGCGGCGCCAGCGTCGCCAGCAGGGAAACCCCCGGGCGGCAGGGGAAGTAGTACTCGGCGCGCTCCAGGCCCCCGGGCCGGTGGTAGAAGCCCCAGCCCGCGCCGAGCGCCTCCAGCGCGTCGACGCCGTGGAACTCCAGCAGCGTCGCGGCGCACGCGTGCAGGCACCCCGCGAGGTCGTGCCGCCACGTGACCAGTTCCGGGATCGACGTCCTCACGCGGCCTCCAGGGTCAGCGCGAAGACGTGCACCGCCGGGTTGTCCGGCAGCCGCAGCGCGACCAGGTCCTCCTCCCGCGGCACGGCCACCCGCCGCCGCCAGATCACCGGACCCATGTTCCGCTGCACGTGCCGGGGGTAGTGCAGCCGCGTGCAGCGGAACGCCGCGGACTCGCCGAACCGGGCGGGCGTCTCGGGCCAGAAGTCCGACACCCGCAACCACTCCGCGTCGACCGAGCCGTCCGCGAAGTGCAGCAGCACCTCGTCCTCGGTGCGGCGCTCGGCGGCGGCCAGCACGTGGATCCAGTCGTAGCGGCCGCGCGGCACCGGCACGAGTTGCCGCGCGCACCGCACGTTGTCCGCGCCGGAGGGGTGCTCCGCCGGGAACCGGAAGGGGACGCCGTCCACCACCACGTCGGAGCCGCGCGCGGGCAGTTCCGCGGCCGGGAAGGTGTTGGACCAGATGTTGAAGGCGCCGGTGCCGAGCCCGTCCTCCGGCGTGATGCCCGCGCAGTCGAGGAAGTCGGTCAGGTCGAGGACGCCCCGGCGGGGCGGCGCGGTCGTCGGTGCTACCACTGCGTTCTCCTTACCCTGGTGTCTCCGAGTCGATCAGCGGTTCGCGTCCGGGCGCGAACCGGCACAGCGCCAGCGCCCCGGGCACGAACTCCCGCGGTCGCCGGTGGAACGGGTGCTCGACGCGCGGCACCCCCGCGGGGTGGACGTCGGCGCCCGCCTCGGCCGGCAGGTGCGGCCGGACGGCGTCCCGGGACGGCACGGCGTCGACACCCGCGAGTCGCAACCCCGGGAAGCCGGCCGCCACCCGGCCCGCGGCCCGGGCGACGACCTCGCCCAGCCGCCCGCCACCCGCCGTGAGAACCGCGACCAGCCGGTCGCCCGAGACGAACCAGCACAGGTGGGGCTCCGCGGTCGTGCGCACCCCGGCGAGCCGGTGCCCGCCCGGTTCCCGCGCCATCCGCCACTCGGTCAACGGCTTGTCCGCGGCCGGGAACACCCGCACCGGACGGAAGCCCAGGCCCGCGTACAGCGGCGGGAGGCAGCGCTCCACGACGGCGTTGAGCCACACGGCGCGCGACCGCCGGTCCGCCTCCGCGCCCACCGCCGCCAGCAGCACGCGGGCCACCCCGCGTCCGCGCCACGCCGGCGACACGGCGACCCGGTGCACCTCCCAGTCGTCGCCGGGCGCCACCCGCAGGCAGCCGACCAGCTCGCCCGCGCCGTCCCGCGCGGTCCACACCCGCACCCCGTCCGCGAGCCGCGCCCGCACCGCGTCGGCCGAGTCGTCCGCGCCGTCGGGCCGGTCCAGTCCGGGCACCGGGTCCGAGTCCACGTAGGCGGACCTGGTCAGCCACGCCACCCTGGCCGCGAGGTCGGTCGCGTCCCCGACCTCCTCGACCCGCACCTCCCGCACGGCGGTCACCGGTAGGACACCAGCAACCGCTCGTAGCAGCGGGCGCCGAACCGCAGTGCCTCGACCGGCACCCGTTCGTCCGGCACGTGCAGCATCTCCCGGTGCCGCGACCCGGGCGGCAGCAGCAGCGGCAGGAACCCGTAGGGGGTGATGCCGAGCCGCGGGAACAGCCGGGCGTCGGTGGACGCGGTGGTGACCATCGGCACCGGCACGCCGTCCGGGTCGGCCTCCCGCAGCACCCGCACGACGCTGTCGTAGAACGGCCCGAACACCGGTTCCCGCATCGGCTCGCCCTCGACCAGGACCTCCAGGTCCAGCGGGAAGTCGACGGCATCCCGCACGGCGGCCAGGAAGTCCGCGGTGCCGAGGCCGGGCAGCAGCCTGCCGTCCAGGTCGACGGAGATCTCCGCGGGCACCACGTTCGTCTTCGCGCCCGCCCGGATCACCGTGGGGTTGACCGTGTGCTGCGAGATCGACCGCAGGAACAGCGCGTCCACCGGGTCGAGGACGGCCAGCGCGTCGACGTCGGCCGGGTCGTCGCGGAACCGCCGCAAGCCCCCGGCGAGCGGCTCGGGCGCGGCCGCGGCCAACCCGGTCAGCATCCGGTCGCCGGCCTCGGTGCGCCGCGGCCCGAGCCCACCGCCGTCGAACGCGCCCAACAGCCGGTTCAGCAGGCGGGGCGCGGACTCCGGCGGCGTGACCCGCGACGCGTGCCCGGCGGGACCGCGGAGCGTCGCCCGCAACCACACGGCCCGCTTCTCGGCCACCACCACCGGGTGCAGCCGCACGCTCCCGTCGAGCGCGACCCCCGCGCCGCCGTCCTCACCGACCGCGTAGGCCGCGCCGGCGAACAACCCGGCGTGCTCCCGGACCAGGAAACCCGCGCCGTCCGCGCTGCCGGCCTCCTCGTCCGCGACGACCGCGAGGACCACGTCACCGGCGGGTGGCGTGCCGGCCGCGGCGAGCCGCAGGACCGCGCTGAGCATGCAGGCCAACGGCCCCTTCATGTCGATCGCGCCGCGGCCCCACAGCTCGCCGTCCACCACCTCGCCGGCGAAGGGCTCGCGGGTCCACGGCTGCCCGTCGACCGGAACCACGTCGACGTGCGCGTGCAGCACCAACCCCGGCGCGACACCGCGGCCGGGCAACCGTGCCACGAGGTTGGGCCGTCCCGCGGTCCGCTCGAGGACCCGGGTCTCCAGCCCCGCGGCGCGCAGCAGCCCGTCCACGAACGCCACGCACTCGCCTTCGCGCCCGGGAGGGTTGGTGGTGTCGAACCGGATCAGCCGTCGGGCGAGGCCGATCGGGTCGAGGTCGTCCGGCCGGACGTGTTCCATCGGCATCGATCACCTCTCGACGTGGGACGTGGGGCACTTCCGGCGCATCGGGGCCGGCGCGGCGCGGACATTATGACGATTCACCTGGAAACCTCTCCCGTGAAGTCGGAAAAATAGCGTCGGCAGCCGCCGCGCAGCCCTTCCCGGCGACCGCGGGGCACCACGACAACCCCCGGGCCGATACCCGACACCACGTCGATGAGCTGCGAAGACTCTCCAGAAAGTGTCGATTCCCCCTCACGAACGAGGCTATCGAGCACCACCGAAGATCGCAAACGCGGAACACCGGGTAAATCGTCCACAATGGCCGTAAGAATGCCCCGCAATACGCGTTTACCAGCCCTGCGGAGCCGTTCCCAGGGCCGATTGAGTGATCGTCACGATCACTCGGCGCAAACCCGGGTCGAGTTCTCTACCCGCCACCAAAACGAGCAAACGTGGCCCACGTCACGCTTCGCCGAACAGTCGCACCGCCAGCCGGGCCGACCGGCGCGACTTCGGCATCCCGCAACCCCCGCGGCCGCCGCGGCGGAATGCCGGCGCAGCGGTTCCCGGTGCCCGGCGGGCGCCACCGCACAATCTCCCGCCGCCTGGGCGGAAAGCCGGCGACGGGCGCAGCAGCACGATTACTCCGAGCGACTCGCCTCTAACACGGGAATACCGGCCTGTCGACACCGTCGACCCGGTGGTCCGGACCACACGACCGATTCGACCCACCGTCGAGTCCATTGTGGATGTGGTGGTACCTGGCAATTCGCCAATCATTTCCGGGCAGCGGACTCCGTCAGTCCACTGTGGACCTGCCGACACCGGCGACGACCGCCCCGGGTCCAGCATGTGGAACGCGCGCGGCGCCTCCGACCAGCGGACTTCCCGCCAGGTTCTCACCAGGAGTAATCAGAGGGTGGCGCACGGTACATCGGTCCAGTAGCTTGAGTTCCGCATGCACGGCCACCGCCGCGATCACTGCCGGTGCGACGTGGAATGACATGCCAAGCGTCGGGGGGCGTGGTGCGAGATATCTGCCGGGGGCTTTCCGCCGACACCGTCGTCGGCGAATTCACGCGCTGTTCAGACAGCTGAACAATACCGAGACTTCGTCACGAGCGGGCGACCTGTGCCGCACCCGGACCGCGGGTGCGGCGTTGCCGTGCGCCCGATCCCGCCGATCCGGTGGAAATCGCAGATGGGGGATGTGGCCATGAACCAACCGGTGCACACGACGTCCACGCTGGACGGTCTGTCGAACGTGCTGACGCGCTTCGCCGACGGCGTCCGCGCCGCGGCCGACCTGGTGCGCGAGGAGGGCGGGAGCGGGGTCGCGGGGTCGTTCGAGATCGACCTCGCGCCACCACCCGTCGACGCCGCGCTGGAGGAGTTCTACGAGCCCTCCGCGATGTCGGCACGGCGGCTCGGCGACTACCGCGAGCACCGCCTCGTGCTGCTCGACCTCATGGGCAACCCCATGACGCGCACCACGAAGACCATCGCCTCCCTGTCGATGATCGCCCGCGCGGTGAACCACATCAGGAACACCGGCGAGCGGGTCCTCGTCCTCACCCCGACCTCGGGGAACAAGGGCACGGCCCTGCGCGACGCGGTGGGCCGGGCACTCGACCTGGGGCTGGTGTCCGAGGACGAGCTGCGGATCGTGACGGCCCTGCCGCAGCGGTCGCTCACCAAGGCGCGGACCTCGCGCCTGGCCGCCACCGCGCAGCGCTGCCGGAAGAACCCGATCGTGCTGCAACGGTGCGAGCGGCCCGACGAGGTGAAGTCGTTCGCGCAGGCCTTCGTGCGGGACCAGGGCGCGGAGGTGTTCGGCCGCACCGGGTTCCGCCTCTGGAACTCGCTGAACCTGGACAACTACCGCGTCGCCGACTCGGTCCGGGCCTTCACCGAGCACGTGCTGCTCCCGCCGGTGGCGGAGGCCGGGCAGCGGGTGCACGCGCACGCCGTGTCGAGCGCCTACGGCCTGCTGGGCTACCACCTCGGCCGCCGGGTGCTGGAGGGCGGCCGCTACCACCCGACGGACGTGCCGGTCGGCAGGCACCCGCAGTTCTTCATCGTGCAGCAGCTGGCCACCCCGGACATGGTGCTCAGCCTCACGAAGGGCTCGTTCTCCCGGGAGAACATCCCCGCCTACCGGTACCTCCCGACCACCGGCCTGCACCACCAGGAGACCGATCCCTCCTTCCCGTTCGCGACGCACTCGCTGACCGAGTCGGTCGACCCGACCTTCTACACCTCGCGGCCCGCCACCTCCGAGGCGTTCAACGGGATCGTCGCCGAGCACGGCGGCGGCGGGATCGTCGTGTCGCTGCACGAGTGCCTCACCCGCTACCCGCTCGTGCGGGCGCTCCTCGCGGACAGCGGCGTCGCCCTGCCGGAGGACCCCCGCGAGGTGCGCGAGTGGTCGCTGGTGAAGGTGTTCACCGGGGTGATGCTGGCCGCCGACCGCGGTCTGCTGCCGGCCGGCGCCGAGGTGGTCGTGCACGGCTCCGGCTTCTACTCCGACCTCAACCTGCCGCCGGCGCCCGCGCCGAGCCTCGTGCACAGCGACGACGCCGCGGAGTTCGGCCGCGCCGTCTGGTCCGCCGCGACCGCCTAGACCACGTCCCGCGCAACCCACCCCCTTCGACCGAGGACGGACATGACTTCGAAGACCCTGCTGCACGCCAAGATCCACCGGGCCCGCGTGACGGCCGCCGACCTGCACTACGTCGGGAGCATCACCGTCGACGTCGACCTCCTGGAGGCCTCCGGGATCGACGTGTTCGAACGCGTGCAGGTCGTCGACATCGACAACGGCGCGCGCCTGGAGACCTACGTGATCCCCGGTGAGCGGGGCAGCGGCACCATCCAGCTCAACGGCGCCGCGGCGCGGCTGGTCAGCCCGGGCGACCTGGTGATCATCATGGCCTACTGCCAGGTCGAGGCGCCCATCCCCGAGGAGTGGCACCCCGTGGTCCTGCTGATGGACGAGACCACCAACAAGATCCGGCACGTGGTGCGCGACCGCGCCAACCCGCTCGCGTTGTCCTGAGCCCGAGGCACTGGGGAGTGGTGGAATGACCGCCGAAGTGACGAACGACGCCGGCCGGACCCTGTACGACTGGCTCGCGCAGAAGAACGCACCGGTGCTGGACGTGGTGCGCGCGGAGGGCGTGTGGTTCGAGACGGCCTCCGGCAGGCGGGTCCTCGACTTCGCGAGCCAGCTGGTCGCGGCGAACCTGGGGCACAGCCTGCGCCCGATCGCCGAGGCGGTGCTGGCGGAGTCCGAACGCGCCTCCTACGTCTCGCCCGCCATGGCGCACCCGGCCAAGGACGAGCTGACCCGACGGTTGACCGGCGGCGTCCTCCCGCCGCACCTGACCCGGATCTCCTACTGCGCCACCGGGAACGAGGCGGTCAACGACGCGATCCGGATCGCGCGCACGGTCACCGGGCGGGACGTGGTGCTGTTCGCCACCCCCGGTTACCACGGCGCGCAGGGCACCGGTGCCGACACCAGCGGCGACGTCCGCCGGGACCTGATGAGGTCGCGGTTCACCGACGCCGTGCCGTTCCTCGGCCCCTACCGCCCGGGTGTGTCCACTCCGGACAGTGCCGAGGTGGCGCTGGAGCGGTTCGTGACCGCGGCGCAGGCCGTCGGTCCCGAGCGGGTCGCCGCGGTGCTGGTGGAGGCCGTGCCCGGCTCCAACGGGGTGCTGGTCCCGCCGGCGGGCTACCTGGCCGCGGTGGGCGAGTTCTGCGCGCGGCACGGGATCCTGCTCGTCTGCGACGAGGTGATGACCGGATTCGGCCGCACGGGGCGGTGGTTCGCGTTCGAGCACGAGGGCGTGCGCCCCGACCTCGTCACCCTGGGCAAGGCGCTGACCGCCGGTTTCGTCCCGCTGGGCGCGGTCGCGACGACCGCCGAGGTCGCCGCGCACTTCGAGTCCTCGCCGTTCGTGTCCGGGCACACCTTCGGCGGCACGCCGATCCAGTGCGCGGCGGCGCTCGCGGCGCTGGACGCCTACGAGGCGGGCGACGTGATCGCCGCCGCCGACCGGGCGGGCGGGCGGCTGGCCGACTGGCTCGCGTCGGCGTCGGCGGGCGCGGACTGGACGGGCCGCTCGCGCGGGTTGTTCGCCGCCGTGGACCTGGCGGACGGCGCGCGCGCCGGCGAGGTGGCCCGCGCACTGCTGGCCTCGGACGTGTACTGCCTGCAACGCGGGACGTTCCTGATGCTCGCGCCGCCGCTGGTCGTCTCCGACGAGGAGCTGGACCTGGGTTTGGCCCGCCTCGGCGAAGCACTGGCCCGGTAGGCGCATGGCACCGCACACCGTGGAGCCGGTCACCGCACCCGACCGGCTCCACCCCCGCGAGCACGTCGACCCGCGGCGCCGCACCACCCGCGGCGGACCCGTCCGCACCCGCGGCGCGCACCCGGCCGCGGCGCCCACGACCCCGCCGGACGAGCGCGAGCCCGCACCGCCCGCGAAGCACGGGACCACCCCGCGGTGAGCGCGGTCGGGAACCTCCGCGTGGGCGCGCTCGTCCTGCCCACCACACCGTGGCACCGGCAACGGGACCACTGGCGGCTCGCCGAGGAACTCGGCTTCCACCACGCCTGGACGTTCGACCACCTGGCGTGGGCCGGGATGCCGGGCGAGCCGTGGGGGGCCGCGGTGCCCACGCTGACCGCGGCGGCGTGCGCCACCGACCGGATCCGGCTGGGCACCCTCGTGAGTTCGCCGAACTTCCGCGAGCCGGTGACGTTCGCGGCGGAACTCGCGACCCTGGACGAGATCTCCGGCGGCCGGGTGCAGGTCGGGTTGGGCGCCGGCGTCAACGGCACGGACAGCACGGCGCTCGGGCACCCGGCCCGGTCCGGCGCCGAACGCATGGCGCACCTGGAGCGGTTCGTGCACGCGCTCGACGCGCTGCTGAGCGGGCGCGGCGGGCTGTCCCTGCCGTCGGCCCAGCACCCCCGGCTCCCGTTCGCGATCTCCGGTGCCGGACCGCGCGGCCTCGACCTCGCGGTCGGGTTCGCGGACACCTGGGTGACCAACGGCTTCTCGGCCAGGCCCGGCGTCGAGGCGCCGGCCGCGTCACCCGCCGTCGTGGCGGACCAGCTCGCCCGGCTGGACGAGGTCTGCGCGCGGCACGGCCGTGACCCGAAGTCCTTGCGCCGCCTGCTCCTGTACGTCAACAGGGGCGAGTCCGCACTGTCCGGTGTGGACACCTTCCTGACCGAACTCCGGTCCTACGCCGAAGCCGGGATCACCGACGTCGTGTTCCCGTTCCCGGACCGGAACAGCCCGTTCCGGGTCGCGGCCGAACTGCCGCGGGAAGTCGCCCGGCTCGTCGGGCTCTCACCAGAATGAGGAGACAGGCATGAACGCGGTCGAGGAGATCGTCCCGGCGAGCCTGGTGTCGGCGCTGGCGAAGGCCGCCGGACCCGGCGAGCACCCCGGCTGGCCCAGCCGGGCGACCACGGACCTCGTCCGCGAGTCGGGTCTGCTCGGGGTGATGGTGCCGGTCGCCCACGGCGGCGCGGGCGGATCACCGGCGCTGGGCAACGCGGTGCTGGAGCGGGTCGCGACCGCGGACCCGTCCGCGGCGATCATGCTGTTCCTGCACGGTTGCGTGGTCGCGCGGTTGGACGCGTTCGCGACCGAGGAGCAGAAGCGGCGCTGGTTGCCGGGCATCGCGACCGGTGCCCTGCTCGCGGCCTCCGCGTGGAGCGAACCGGGCAGCACCGCGGACAAGCGCACCTTGCGCACCAAGGCGAAACGGGGCGAGGACGGCGGGTGGGTGCTCTCGGGGGCGAAGTCCTTCGCGACCGGCTCGGTCGTCGCGGATCTCTTCCTGGTGCTGACCGAACTCGACGTGCCGCCCGCGACCCCGGCGGCCGAGCCTGCCCCGAAGTCCTACGGCGGTGACGGCCAGGCGCTGTTCGTGGTCGAGCGCGGCGCGCCGGGGTTGCAGGTGCCGGACGAGACCGCGGACCTGTCCGGCATGCGCGGTTCCGGCACCGGGTTCCTCACCCTGCGGGACTGCGCGGTGCCCGGGCGGAACCTGCTGGGCACGCCGGAGGACACCCGCCGGATCATCGGCCGGCCGCACGAACTGGGGCTGACGCTCGGCGCGGTCAGCACCGGGATCGCCCAGTCCGCCGTCGACCTGGTCGTCGCCCACCTCGCCGCCAAGGGCCGCGCCTCCGATCCCGTGGCACAGCACCGGGTCGTGGAGATGGGCATCACCGTGGCGGCGGCACGGGCGATGACGCAGACGCTTCCCACGACCACCACCGGCGTCGTCGCCCAGGCCTACGCCACCAAGGTGTTCGCCTCCCGCGCGAGCGAGGCCGTCTGCCGGGACGCCGCGTGGCTGCTGGGCAGCGCGGGGTTCATGGAGTCGCACGAGATGAACCGGATCCGGCGCGACGCCGCCGCGGTCAACTTCATGGGGCCGCCGAACGAGCTGTGCCTGGAACTGCTGCGCGGCTCCGTCGACTGGGAACCCCGTGGCGACTCCTGACCGGTCAGCCCTCGGCGTGACCGCGCGCGTCCGACCCGGCCGGTTCCGGCTCGGGCGCCGACTCGCCGAGGCGTCCGCGCAGGAAGAAGAACAGCACGCCGCCGACGCAGCCGAGGGCGAGGCACCAGAACCACAGCGCCGAGCCGTAGCCCTGGAGCACGGCGCCGCCGAGGGCCGGTGCCACCGAACCGGCCGCGCCCATGCTCAGCGTGTACAGGCCGTGGTAGCGGCCGCGCATCCCGGCGGGCGCGAGGTTCGTGACCGCGGTCGCCGCGACCGGCAGGCCGAGCATTTCGCCGAGGGTCCACACGGCGACGCACAACGCGACCTGCACCGTGTCGTGCGCGAAGGCCGTGGCGCCGAACCCGACGCCGAGCAGCAGCGCCGCCATCACCAGCGAGACGGCCGGGTCGACGCGCTCGAGGACGCGGGTGAGCGGCAGTTGGAGCAGCACGATCACGACGCCGTTCACCGACAGGGCCAGGCCGTAGCTCGCGGGCGGGAAGCCGTCGGCGGCGAGCGCGGTCGGCAGCGTGCTGGTGCTCTGGGTGAACAGGCAGGACAGGATGAACGTGCCGACCACGAGCACCGGCAACCGCCCGTCCCGGCGCAGCACCCCGATCAGCGAGCCCCTCGGCCGCGTCCCGGAGCGCCCACCGGGTTCGGCCGGCTGTTCGCGCGGCGGGCGGACGGTGAGCACGAGCACCAGCCCGACCACGACGAGCGCCGCGCAGTTGACCGCGAACACCAGGAACCACCCGACGCCCGACAGCACGCCGCCGAGCACCGGCGCGACGGCGAAACCGACGTTCGCGGACCAGTACACGAGGCTGTAGGCGCGGGTCCGGGCCGCGGGTCGGACGATGGCGGCGACGAGCGTGTTGAGCGCGGGGCGACCCATGGAGTTGGTGAACCCGAGCACGGCGGCGGCGCCGACGATCGCGTACGGCGTGGTCACCAGCCCGAGCGCGAGCATCGCCGCCGCGTTGCCGATCTGACCGAGGAACAGGGTCCGGCTCGCACCGAGGAAGTCGGTCGCGAACCCGCCGACGAGCGCGCCCACCACCGCGCCCGCGCCCATGGCGGACAACGTGAGCCCGATCCGGAACGCCGGCCACCCCAGGCTGTTGGCCAGGTAGAACGCGAGCAACGGGTAGACGAACGTGGTGGCCCGGTTGAGCAGACTGGCACCGCAGATGATCCAGAACGCGCCGGAAAACCTCTCCGACACCGCCGCGCTCCCCCGGACCCGGCCCATTCCCGACACTTTTCCCCCTTGTGCGGCGGTACTCGACCACCTCGAGGATAACCACCGGAAAACCGAGGGCACAAGCGCGCCGATTCGTCTCCACCGAATTGCCGCCGCGCTCCACCGCGCTGCCCCGACAATACCCAGGACCGCCCGGATCGGGAGAATCGGCAATGAATGCACACACCAGGACACCGGTGGCGACCACCACGGACCGCCCACCGATAGTGGCGGTGCGCCTGGAGGTGACCACGCAATCCCGACCATTCCGCGCCGTGTACGTCGGCGAACACGAGTGCGCCCACCACCTCGTCCCGTTCCTCGCGAACGCGCTCCACGCCGCGTCCCCCGAGGCCACGATCACCACCACCGAGATCCGCTCCGGGCGGGACTGGACCGACCCGATCGCCGAACTGGCCGACGAGTCGGCGGACCTGACGGCACTGGTCGCGCCACACCACCTGGCGCGCCACCGCACCCCGTCGTCCCTGGACCTCCCGCTGCGCGTCCACCAGCTCGTCGACACCAGCACGCCGTGGCCGCAGGTGGAACAGCGCATCACCCGCCGGGAACGCACGGCGATCCGCCGCGGCGTGGAGGCACACGGCTACACGGTGGAAATCGACCACGACGGCACCCTGCTGAACCACTTCTACGACCGCCTGTACCACCCCACGATGTCGAGCCGACACGGAACGTCCGCCCGCACCGCGACCAGAACCGAAGCCTTCCGCCTCTTCACCGACGGAGGAATCCTGCTGACCCTCCACAGCGCCGGAACGTTCGTGGCGGGCGCCCTGTGCCACCGCACCCCGGACGGCGTCCTGCACGGCAGGCTCATCGGCCTCCTGGAGGGCGACGACGAATGGCGCCGACGCGGAGCGATGTCCGTGCTGTACCGGGAAGTCCTGCGCTGGGCGACGGAGAACGACGCCCCCCACGTCGACCTGTCCGGCGGCGAACCCTTCCTGAGCAAGGGAACCTTCCAGTTCAAGCGGAAGTTCGGCGCCACCACCACGATCCCCCGAACCTGGCTGGGCGCCCGCACCACGACCCTGACCCCAAAACGCGATTCACCGTTGATGAGGCGTTTCCTGATCGACAACCCACCGATAGCGCACAACGACGACAATTCCCTGTCGGCCCGCTATTACTTCGACCACACCACACCCCCACGCCTGGACCTCTCGGACAACTGCGAGGGCCTGACGACCCGCCACCTGACCGACCTGGACAATTTCCCGTGGGACCGCACGTAACCACCCGACCAGCCGGCCAATCGCGTGCCCTGCTCGTTCCACACCGCCACTCCGCGAGGTCGGGGTGCTCACCCGTTCGTCGGCTGATCGATCGCGGCCTCGTAGAAGGCATCCGCGAGGGCCATGACGACCGCGCTGATGCCGGGTCCGTCGCTGAAGAAGTAGTCGGCCATGGTGTTGTGCGCTTCCTGGTTGTCGACGACCGCCTCGGTGACCGCCGCCTGGAAGTCCTGCGACTCCACGAACTGCTTCTTCGAGTTGACCCTGGTCTGGTTGATCAGGTTCGGGTAGGTGAGCAACCTCTGCACCAGTCCCTGGACGAACTCGCGGACCTGCGACGCGGTGAACGACTCGGCGCCGAAGAGGTCGTTCATCTTGTCGATGACGACCTGGAGGGCGACGTACTTCGGCTCCTTCCGGGTACCGGTACCCGCGGCGCCGATCCCCTTCAGCTCGCCGTCGCCGGTCAACGAGATGTCGACCGCGGTCCCCTTGCTGTGCTTGACCCCGACCAGGACCACATCGGAAAGGTCGACCTCCGCGGCCCAGGACGAGTCTGCGACGACCTTCTCCAGGAGTCGCAGGAAGATCGACAGCATCTCCATGTACGGGTCGCCGTAGTCGACGATCTGACTCATGAAATCGTAGAGCCGGACGAGGGTGGAAACGTCCTTGCGGAACAGGTCGAGGGTGTTGAGGGTGACCTTGTCGTCGGCCTCGATCGCGGTCGCGTAGCGGCGGGAGAACTCGTACCGGGCGGGGCTGATCGCGGCCGACAGCGCGTTGTTGCCCTTCCGGGTGATCCACAGTCCGGCGACTTCGCGCACCTGCTCCGGCGTGTAGATGCCGGCCTGGGCGAGCTTGGCGGCGAGGTGGAACACGACGTACGGGTCGGTCTCGGTCTCCAGTGTGGCGTTGGTGAAGTACGGCTCGAACGCGGTCCGGATGTCCTCGGGCTTGTTGACGAAGTCGATGACGAACGTCTTGCGCTTCTGCTCCCCGCCCGCGGTGCGATGGGTGCGGTTGAGCCGCGAGAGCGTCTGCACCGCGGCGACCCCGGAGAGCTTCTTGTCGACGTACATCGCCGAGAGCAGTGGCTGGTCGAAACCGGTCTGGAACTTGTCGGCGACCAGCATGATCTTGTACGTCGTGCCCTTGAAGGCGGCGGCCAGATCCGAGCCCGCACCGGGGTTCAGGTTGGCCTCGGTGAACTCGTCGTCCTTGCTCGGCTGCGGACCCCAGTCCGAGACCCACTCCTCGTCGTCGGCCATCGTCACCGAGCCGGAGAAGGCGACCAGGGTGCGGTAGTTGTACGAGGTGTCCTGGGCGGCACGTTTGGCGATGAAGGCGTCGATCGCCTTCTTGTACTTCACCGCGGCCTTGCGCGAGTCGGTCACGACCATCGCTTTCGCCTTGCCCTCCAGCAGATGGGCGACGTTGGCGTGGAAATGCTCTACGACGATCTGCACCTTCTGGCCGATGTTGGTGGGGTGCAGCTTCACCCACCGCATCAGCCCCTTCCGCGCCGCGGCCTCCTCCACGACCTCGGCACCGTCGCCGCTCTCGGCCTGACCGGCGATCTTCAGCGCGGTGTCGTAGGACTGGTAACCCCTGAGCACGTCGAGGATGTAGCCCTCCTCGATCGCCTGCCGCATCGAGTAGAGGTGGAATTCGACCGGCTTCCCGTCAGGGCCCTTGCGGCCGAAGAGCTCCAGCGTCTTGTTCTTCGGCGTCGCGGTGAACGCGAGGTAGGAGATGTTCTTCGACTCGGCCCGCTCGGTCATCTCGGAGGCCAGGATCGCCTCGACGTCGACGGAGCCGCCCTCCTCGATCTCCTCGACCTCCTCGGCGGTCAGCACCGCCTTGAGCTTGGCGGAGATCTGCCCGGACTGCGAGGAGTGCGCCTCGTCCGCGATCACCGCGAACCGCTTGCCCTTCAGGCCCTTGTCGACCCGGATCTCGTCGAGCGCGAACGGGAAGGTCTGCACCGTCACCGCGATGATCAGCTCACCGTTTTTCAACGCGGTCGCCAGCAGCCCGGACTTCGACTTCGCCCCCGCCTTGCGGACGTCCTCGGGGCTGATCGTGGCCACGATCTTCCCCGACCCGTCGATCTGCCGGATCGCTTCCTGGAGCTGCCCGTCGAGCACCGTGCGGTCCACGACCACGATCACCGAGTCGAAGACCTTCTCGTCGTCCACGTGCAGCCGCGCCAGCCGGTGCGCGGTCCAGGCGATGGTGTTCGTCTTCCCCGAGCCCGCCGAGTGCTCGATCAGGTAGCGCTGCCCCACCCCTTCCTCGCTCACCGCGGCCACGATGTCCGTCACGGCCTCCCACTGGTGGAACCGCGGGAAGAGCATGCTCGTCCGCCGCACCGAGGTGCCGGTGGCGACGTCCCACTCTTCCTTCGTCTCCACGATCATCAGCCGGCCGATGATGTTCAACCAGGCGTGCTTCTCCCAGACCCGCTCCCACAGGTACGCCGTAGCCGACCGACCGCCCGCACCGGGCGGGTTGCCCGCACCGGCGTCGTGGCCCGTGTTGAACGGCAGGAAATGCGTCTTCTCGCCCTCCAACCTGGTGGTCATCGCGGCCAGGTCGTTGGAGACGGCGAAGTGCACCAGCGCCCGATGGCCGAACGACAACAACGGCTCCGACCGACCGTTGGTCAGCGGGTTCCGGTTCTTGCGGTACTGGTTGATCGCCTCGTCGAGGGACTGGGTGAAGTCGGTCTTCAACTCGACGGTGGCCACCGGTAACCCGTTGACGAAGAACACCAGGTCGACACTGCGCCGGTCGGCGGTCGAGAAATGCACCTGCCGCATCACCCGAACCCGCATCGCCGCGTACTGCTCGTTGGTGGTCGCGTTCAGCGAGGTCTCAGGCCGGAATTGCGCCATCTTCAACCGGCCACCACCGATGTACTGCACCCCGTTACGCAGGATGTTCAGCATCCCGCCACCATGCTCAAGAGGCTTGTCGAGCGCCGCGGTCAGCACGTCGAGGAACTTCGCCTCCGACCCCGCCGCCCTCAACGCCTTCCCGTACGCGACCTGCTGGGTCCCCTTCAACCACCCGAACAGATCCTCGGGGAACAACGCCCGCTCCCGGTCGTAACCAGTGTCATCGGCTGAGTAGAACCACCCGTGGCCAGCCAGGTACTCGCAGATCTCAGCCTCGAAGACGACCTCGTGGTGATCGGTTGTCATACCGTCCCCCGGACGTCGACCTGCCCCGTCACCGTCGCCGTAATCAGCGCCGCCCGTCGCTCACGGGCGAGTTCAATAAATTTCTCTGTTTCGATGATCAGTGCATCGGTTTTTGCGGTTTGCTCGTCGAGGTAAGCCGCAACGGCCCGCTGCTCATCGAGCGATGGCAGATGAAGTTCGATCTCCCTCAGCTTTTCGCCTGTGAGGTGGACAAATGAGACCGAACCGTAGTGATTGGCGTAGTAGGCGGATTCGTAGAGGCGGAGCATCGACCAGTACACGAATCGAGGATCCACTTGCGACTTGACCCGCAGGCGGTTGACAGTCTTCTGGAAGGCGATCCCCGGCGCCGACTCATACATAAACCCTGGACGACCGACCGTCGCGCCACCCTCTATCAGGAGGACGTCGCCCGCGCGGAGGTCGAATACTTCCATCTCCGCGCCCGAGAACGGCATCTCATTGAGGTCCAAGAGATTCACAGAGCCATCCGCACGAACGTCTGCCGCCCGAACGTACGGCCTCGACTGGTCTCCGTCGCGGACCGCACGGCCCGCGTCGAGCATCTTCCCCAGACTGGTCTCACCGATGTGCTTGATGCGTCGACGTATCCACGAGTCAGTCGGCGCCAAGGCGGACGAGATAACGGCCGTCCGCCGCTCGCGGAGCATTTCGATCAGGCGCAGCTGTTCCTCGATGAGCGTGTCGATGCGGGAGGTTTCACGGTCGAGGTAGTCGGCGATGGCGCACTGCTCGTCCATCGGGGGAACTAGCCACGGCGCATCAGCCAAATCTTCACGGTTGACCTTCGGCATTTTCACGCGCAGCGAGATGACAGTCACGAACGTGCGGAACGGCCGCGCCAAAATATAATAGAGTGCGAATCGCGACTCGATCCTGCTCCCGAATGACATGGCATACATGTCCGCACTGCATAGCGCTTGGGTTTCAGCGATCGCCGCTTTGTTGAGCGCCGGCCGAATCTTCGAATATACTATCTGCCCCTGCCGGACAGGGTACTTACCGCTGTCGGCACCCTGTTCTTCTGCCGTTTCGACTCCGATAATCCGCCCTGTGCTGCTCTCGATGTGGTTTGGCGCAATGAGTGTCATCCCACACCACGGCTCTTTGCGAGGATCCACCTGCCCACCGTTGATCACCGCCTCATACCGAAAACGACTGAGCTCCCAGTGTGTCGGCATCCCTCCCAGCCACGGGGAGTTTGCAGGTTTCATCTCAGGGTAGAATTTCATCAGCCTTCGACCTCTCGCAGCAGGTCGAGGATCTTCGCGACCTGCTTCTCCAACTCGGCGTCGATCTCGGCGAGGGGGCGAGGCGGGATGTACTTGTAGAAGTAGCGGGTGAAGGAGATCTCGTAGCCGGTCTTGATCTTGGCCCAGTCGATCCAGGCATCAGGCACGTGCGGCTTCACCTCGGTGTCGAAGTACGCCTGGATGACCTCGGCCTTGTCCACGGCGCTGCCAGTCGCGCCGCTGTAGGTGAACGGGACATTTTCGGTGTCGCGTTTCTTCGGATCCGACTTCGTTTTTCCCTTACGGTCGACGACCGCCTTACCGTCCTCGTCGAGAAGTGGACGTTCGACGGTGATGGCCCAGTAGCCGAATTCGTCGTTGCGCAGCACCTTGGAGTAGTCCGACTCGGCGTCGGTGAAGTCGGCGTACAACCGGACGACCCTGGCGCGATCCTCCTCGCTGAGCTCACGGTTCTTGGAGCCAAGACTCTTGCGCATCTTGGTCCAGAACGAGGTGCCGTCGATGAGCTGTACGAAGCCCTTGCGTTCCGAGCGCTTGTCGTTGTCGAGGATCCAGATGTACGTCGCGATGCCGGTGTTGAAGAACATGCTGGTCGGCAACGCGACGATGGCATCGACCAGGTCGTTCTCCAGCAACCACTTGCGGATATTGGAAGGGCCGGACTCGGCGGCACCGTTGAACAGCGGCGAACCGTTCATCACGATCCCCGCCCGACCTCCGCCGTCCTCCGGCGCCCGCATCTTGTGAACCAGGTGGAGCAGGAAGAGCATCTGCCCGTCCGAGGTCGCCGGGAGACCGGGGGCGAACCGGCCGTGGGAGCCCGCTTCGTCGCGCTCTTTCGTGATCGCCTTGGCATACTGCTTCCAGTCCACGCCATACGGCGGGTTGGACATGCAGAAGTCGAACTGGCGACCCTTGAACGCGTCATCGGTGAGCGTGTTGCCGAAAGCGATGTTGGTCGCGTCGTGCCCCTTGGCCAGCAGGTCGGACTTGCAGATCGCGTACGACTGCGGGTTGTACTCCTGACCGTACAGACGCAACTTTGCGTCGGGGTTGTGCTCAAGCAGGTGCTCTTCGGCCAGAGCGAGCATGCCGCCAGTGCCGGCCGTGGGGTCGTACAGCGTACGGATGATGTCGCCCTCGGCCAGATCGACTTCCTTCTCGGCGAAGAGCAGGTCGACCAGCAGCCGGATCGCGTCCCGCGGGGTGTAGTGATCACCCGAGGTCTCGTTCGCGGCCTCGTTGAACTTGCGGATGATGTACTCGAACGCGTCGCCCATGTCGGCGTTGGAGACGACATTCGGATGCAGGTCGACGGCCTTGAAGGACGTGACGACCTCGCGCAGGAGCTCCGCCTTCTCCAAGGCGAGGATTTCCTTCTTGAAATCGAAGTACTCGAACACGTCGACATCGGGCGAAAAGCGGTCGATGTAGTCGACCAGGTTGTCCGTCAGCCCGTCGGCGTCGGCCAGCAGATTGGCGAAGGAGTAGTTCGAGGTGTTGTAGAACGGCCGGCCGGTCGCCTTCTTGACCTCGACCCTCAGCCGGTTCGGGTTGTCGTACTTCGCCGCCAACTCCCGGACCGTCTCCCGGTCGGACTCGAGGATGCAGTCGAGGCGCCGCAGGATCGTGAGCGGGAGGATCACGTTGCCGTACTGGTTGGGGCGGTAGGGACCCCGAAGCTGGTCGGCGATCGACCAGATGAAGCTACCGAGGGTGCTCACAAGGCTCCTCACGAGGCTCACTCGACGATGAACGCTGGACGCCCGACGCGAGCCCGTGCGCGTCGGGCGAACAGGCGGCGCACAGGCTGCGGCTGCCGGCGCGTCACAGGAGCATCTTTGCGTACACGGCATTCGCCTTCGTCCATTACGGTCATCGACACGGCCACATGCGGCGTTAGCGCCGAGATTCAGGACGGCCTCGGCCGGGAAACCACCATCATCCCGCCGAGCGGCGCGGAGAGGTCCTGCCGTCCCGCCTGCCGCCACCCGGACGGACGACAGGTCCCGGAGCGGCCCGTGACCCCATTTCGTGCGATCTCGACCGCCCGGTCAGGCGTGCGATCGTCCACAATGGGCCGATATGCAAGATCGCCCGCTCGACCTGCTGAGCAGGTCGAGCGGGCGATTCATGTTGCCGTATTCGATTGTGGAGCTGAGGGGACTCGAACCCCTGACCCTCACACTGCCAGTGTGATGCGCTACCAGCTGCGCCACAGCCCCTTGCCCGCCACGTTCCCCGGTGGTTACCCGCCGTTCTCGTGTGGCAATACCGTACATCACCGCCCCACCCGAAGAAAAATCGGGGGGTACCCCTTCGGCATCCGGGCTGCTAGACCAGGGTGCATGGGTGTCCCGGGGTTGGTCGAGCCGCACGCCGAGGGTGGTGACGTCGGGATCCGGCGGCACGAGCAGGAACGGCGGTTGCGGGGGCTTGTGGGGTTGCTCCAGCGGGTCGGGGGGATTCAGGGGCGACGGTTGGAGGGGGTCGACGCGGAACGGGTCACGCTCGACGGGCTGGCCGCGTTGCCCACCGTGTCCAAGCAGGACCTCTGGGACGCCTACCCGTTCGGGTTTCGCGCCAGTGACGACATCGTCTGCGTGCACGGGTCCAGCGGCACCGGGGGCAGGCCCACGCTGGTGCCCTACACGGCGCACGACGTGGACGTCTGGGCGTCGGTCATGGCACGCGCCCTCGGCGGCGCGGGCGCCACCAGGCACAGCCTCATCCACAACGCGTACGGCTACGGGTTGTTCACCGGCGGTCTCGGCGTGCACCACGGCGGGATGCGGCTCGGGGCGACCGTGCTCCCCCTGTCCGGTGGCATGACCGAGCGCCAGGTGCGGCTCGTCGCGGACCTCGAGCCCGACGTGCTCTGCTGCACGCCCAGCTACGCCCTGCACCTCGCCGAGGCGCTGCACCGGGCGGGCGTCGAGCCGACGTTCACCACCGGCGTGTTCGGCGCCGAGCCGTGGACCGACGGGATGCGCCGCCAGATCGAGGACAGGCTGAACCTCGTCGCCCTCGACATCTACGGCCTCAGCGAGGTCATCGGACCGGGCGTGGCCTGCGAGTCGCTCGACTCCGAGGGCCTGCTCAACGTCGCCGAGGACCACTTCTACGTGGAGGCGCTGGACGACGCCGGCACGCCGGTGCCCGACGGGACCCCGGGCGAGTTGACGTTCACCACGCTCACCAAGACCGGCATGCCGCTGCTGCGCTACCGCACCGGCGACATCGCGTCGCTGCACCCGCCGGTCGCGGGCAGCCCGCGCACGCTGCGCCGGATGTCCAAGCTCAAGGGCCGCAAGGACGACATGCTCGTCGTCCGCGGCGTCAACGTGTTCCCGACCGAGATCGAGGCCGTGGTGCTGGCCGACGACCGGGTCGCGCCGCACTACCTGGTCATCGAGGACCGCCGCGACCCGGCACGACCGGAACTCCGGGTGGCCGTGGAGGGCGACGGGCACCCGGACCTCGCGGCACGGCTCACGACCGCGTTGCGCGAACGCCTCGGCATCACCGCGGTGGTGCACGTGCTGCCGCCCGGACGCGTGCCGCGCGCCGAGACCGGCAAGGCCCGGCGGCTCGCCCGGTGGACCGGTGGCGAGCCGCCGATCGACCTCACTTGACCAGGTTGGTCAACCAGTCGGGGTCGTTCCACGTCAGGGTCTGCGTGCCGGACACCACGGCCGGCGTGCCCTGGAAGAAGTCCTTGCCGCGCACCGCGTCCATCTCGGACTGCGCCGCCGAGTCGTACGTCCCGGACTGCACGCACGTCTTGAACGTCTCGCCGGTGATGCCGAGGTCGGTGCCGAGCTTCACGAGTTCGTCCTTCGTGTACCCGGCGCTGTTCTCCTTGGGCTGCTTGGCGAACAGCGTCTCGTGGTACTCCCAGAACTTGCCCTCGTCCGTCGCGCACAGCGCCGCGTTGGCCGCGTTGGCCGAGTAGCCGGGCGGGTCGGAGAACTTCACCAGGAACGGCAGCGGGTGGTAGCGCACGCGCAGCGAGCCGCCCTCGATCTCCTTCTTGATCTGCTCCTTGTACGCGGCCTCGAACGAGCCGCACGCCGGGCAGATGAAGTCCTCGTACACGTCGATCGTCGCCTTGGCGTCGTCCTTGCCGACGACCACCACCGCGTTGTCCCGCTTGATCGGGACGGAGATCGAGGTGATGCCGGAGGGCGGCGACAGCGCCTCGTCCGAACCGGACTTCGACCAGATCACCCCGCCGACCACGACGAGCGCGAGCACCACCACGGCGGCGATGCCGATGAGCACCTTGTTCCGGTCGCTCCCGCCGCGGGCGGACGTCACCGCCTTCGCCGCCGCGAGCTGTTCCTGCTTCTTCTTCCGAGCGTTCCGCTCCGCCCCACCCACGTCAGCTTCCCTTCTGAAGAAACCCCCGCAGGGTACCGAGCGATGCTGAGCGGAACCTGAGTGATCACACGCCCGGCTGACGCGGCCGTCCCGCGACGCGCTCCCCGAGCGGCAGCTCGGGACCTTCGTCCAGCCGGCCGGACTCGCCCGCCACGACCTCTCCGACGTGCTCGTCACCGGTGCGCGGCAGGGTTTCCGGCGCCACCACCCAGAACACCAGGGCCACCAGCATGATGGCGCCCGTGAGGGTGAACGCGACGGGGTAGGAGAAGTGGTCGACCAGCACGCCGGCCAGCAGCGGGCCGATGATCGCGCCGCAGTCGGTGACCATCTGGAACGCCGCCAGCACCGGCCCGCCCTTGGCCTTGGCCCCGATCACGTCGGCCACCACGGCGTTCTGCGGCGGGTTGAGCAGCCCGGCGCCCACGCCGGCGAGGGCGGAGGCCACCAGGAACCACGGCACGCCGGTCGAGAAGCCGAGCCAGATCGTGCCGACGGCCGACACGAGCAGTCCGGCCATCGCCATCGGCCGCCTGCCGAGCGTGTCCGACAGCCGGCCGGACACCATCAGCACCGACGCGTTGCCCAGCGCGAACACCGACAGCGACACTCCGGCCAGCGCGGGACTGCCGTGGAGCGCCTCGACCACGAACAGCGGCACCAGCGAGATCCGCACCCCGAACACGGCCCACCCGTTGGCGAACCCGGAGGCCAACGCGGCCCGGTAGGCGGGTGAGGAGAACGCCTGGCCCACGGTCAGCGACTCGGTCTCGACGCCCCGGTCCAGCGACACGAGCGTGGAGCGGCGCAGGAACCACCACACGACCAGCGCGGCGATCACCAGGGCGACCGCGTAGGCGATGAACGGCAGTCGCACGGACACCTCGACCAGCGCCGCGCCGACGATGGGCCCACCGATGTTGCCCAGCAGGAACCCGGTCGCCCACAGCCCCGAGGCCCGGCCGCGCATCGGCGCCGGGGTGATCCGGATCAGCAGCCCGACGGCCGCGACGGTGAACATGGTCGACCCGACACCGGCGAACGACCGGAACACCAGCAGCTGCCAGTACGCGGTGGCGAACCCGCACGCGGCGGTGCCCGCGGCCACGATCAGGATGCCGACGACGTAGGTGCGCGGTTCGCCGAACCGGCTCACGAGCCGGCCGCTCACCGGCGCGAACAGGAGCCTGACCAGCGCGAACGTGCTCACGATCGCGGACACGGCGGTGGTGCCGACGTCGAAGGTCTTGGCGTAGGCCGGGAGCACCGGCGCGACGATGCCGAAGCCGATCGCGATGATGAAGCTCGCGACGACGAGGACCCACACCTCGCTCGGCAGCCGGGGCTTGACCACGACGTCGTTCCCCGGCACAGCGCCTCCCGATCTCTGTTAGCTGTGCTAAGGATATGCCAAAAGGCAACTAAATACTCAATCCAAGAGCTCGTCAACTCTGCGTGCATAGGCGGTTACGGGATAGCCGACGGAGAACCCGCAGACCTCGGCGAACCGCTCCCCCGCGCCGCCCTCGGCCACGTGCGCCGCCACCAGCAGCGCACCCGCCGACCGCAGCGCGCCCACCACCGCGCCCACCAACTCCGACCCGATGCCGCGCCGCCGGCGGGCCGGCCGCACCACGACGTGCTCCACGAGCCCGACACCGCGTTCGCCGAACCCGGCCGCCACCCCGCCGATCCGGTCGCCGTCGTCCACCACCCGGAACACGCACCGCGGGTCGTCCAGCCGCTGACCCAGGTGCCGCATCAGCCGGGTGTGGCCGGACATGCCCAGCTCGTCGGCGATCAGCGTGGCGATGCCCTCCAGGTCGGCGTCGACGGCCGCCCGCGCGGTGCGCGCCGGTGCGAGCGGACCCCGGTGCACCACGGCCAGCGACTCCTCCACCGCGTACCACCCGGCGTCGTCCGCGATGCCCTCGATCTCGGCCACCGTCGTCGGCGACGCGTAGACCACGGCCTCGGCCCGCCCGACGTCGGCGAACGTCTGCTCCAACCTCAGCAGCGTGCCCGCGACCTCGGCCGAGGACCCGTACAGCGCGCACGCGTGGTTGCCGGTCGGCAGCGGGTCGTCCCGGTTGAAGACGACCTGCGCGCACCCGACCCGGCCGACCTTGCCGTAGCGCACCGAGCCCGACGCCAGCCGGGCCGCCTCGACCAGCGAGGCCAGCTCGCGCGCCCGGTACGGGTCGAGCAGCTCGGGGTCGTCGGGATCGCGAAGAGGATCAACCACCCGGCAAGCCTCGCACGCGCCGGCACACTGGCTCACCGTGGAACCGCCCGACCTCCCCATCCGCCCCGCGCTGCCGGAGATCACCGCGACCCTGGCGCGCGCCGGCTCGCTGGTGCTCGTCGCGCCGCCGGGCACGGGCAAGACCACCCTGGTCCCGCTCGCCCTCCCGGGTCGCGTGGTGGTCGCCGAACCCCGCCGGCTGGCCGCCCGCGCCGCGGCCGCGCGGATGGCGAGCCTGCTCGGCGAACCGGTCGGCCGCACGGTCGGCTACTCGGTGCGCGGCGACCGGAAGGTGTCGAAGACCACCCGGATCGAGGTCGTCACGTCCGGGTTGCTCGTCCGCAGGCTCCAGCACGACCCGGAGCTGGCCGGCGTCGACACGGTGCTGCTCGACGAGTGCCACGAGCGCCACCTGGACGCGGACCTGCTGCTGACGTTGCTGCTGGACGCGAAGGCCGGCCTGCGCCCGGACCTGAACCTGCTCGCGACCTCGGCCACGGTCGCCGCGGAACGGCTGGCCGCGATCCTGGCGGCGCCGGTGCTCACGGTGGCCGCGCGCACGTTCCCGGTCGAGACCGCGTACCTCCCGCCGGCCCGGGCCGAACGCGGCGAGGCGACCGTGGCGAGAGCCGTGCGCCGCGCGCTGGCCGAGGGCGACGGCGACGTGCTGGTGTTCCTGCCGGGCGCGGCCGAGATCCGCCGGGTGACGAGCCTGCTGTCGGACCTGCACGTCGTGCCGCTGCACGGCCGGTTGTCCGGCGAGGCCCAGGACGAGGCGCTGCGCCCGCGCGCGCACCGCCGGGTGGTGCTGGCCACGGCGATCGCCGAGTCCAGCCTGACCGTGCCGGGCGTGCGCGCCGTGGTCGACTCCGGCTGGTCGCGGGTGCCGCGGGTGGACCACCGCCGGGGCCTCTCCGGCCTGGCCACGGTCCGGGTCAGCGCCGCGGTGGCCGACCAGCGCGCGGGCCGGGCGGGCCGCGAGGCGCCCGGCCGGGTGTACCGCTGCTGGCCGGAGCACGAGCACAGCACGTTGCCCCGCTACCCGGAACCGGAGATCCGCACCGCCGACCTGACCCGGCTCGCGCTGGAGCTCGCGTGCTGGGGCACACCCGGCGGCGCCGGCCTGACCTGGTGGGACGCCCCGCCGCAGGGCGCGATGGACGTCGCGCACACGGTGCTTTCGACCCTGGGCGCGGTCGACGGCACGGGCGTCACCCCGCGCGGCCGGAAGATGGCCGACCTCGGCCTGCACCCCAGACTCGCCCGCGCCCTCCTCGACGGCGCCCGCCTGACCGGCCCGCGCACCGCCGCCGAGGTGGTCGCGATCCTGGACGACGACCGCTCCCACCCGGCCGTCGAACTGGCCACCCGGGACGCGCCGCCGAGGGAGGTCCGCCGGCTGATGTCCCTGGTGGACGGCGCGCCCGCCGCGCCGGACCCGGCCCTCGTCGTCGCGCTGGCCCACCCGGAACGCCTGGCCAGGCGCCGCGCGCCCGGTTCCCCGGTCTACCTGATGGCAGGCGGCACGGCCGCCGAACTCCCACCCGGCAGCAGCCTGGCCGACGCGGAGTGGCTCGCCATCGCGGTGGCCGACCGCGAGCCGGGCCGCACCAACGCCCGCGTCCGGCTGGCCGCCCGGGCCGACGAGCCGTTGGCCCGCAAGGCCGCGCCCACCCTGCTCGCCACCGAGGACGAGATCGGCTGGAACGGCGACGTGGTGGCGAACCGGGTCACGAAACTCGGCGCCATCACCCTGACCACGACCCCGCTCAACTCGCCGGAGGCCACCCGCCAGGCCCTGCTCGAAGGCCTCCGCCAGGAAGGCCTGGCCCTGCTCCACTGGACGAAGGACGCCACCAGGACCCGGCAACGCCTGGCGTTCCTCCACCGGGTCCTGGGCGACCCGTGGCCCGCGGTGGACGACGAATCCCTGCGCCGCTTCGTGGAACCGGGAAAAGCCCGCCGCAAAGCCGACCTGGCCAAGCTGAACGCCGCCGACACCCTGGCCAAAGCCCTCCCGTGGCCCGCCGCGACGGCGTTCGACACCCTGGCCCCGGACCGCCTCCAGGTCCCCTCGGGCTCCCGGATCGCCCTCGACTACTCGACCGACCAACCGACGCTCCCGGTCAAGGTCCAGGAGGTCTTCGGCTGGACGGAAACCCCGCACATCGCCGGCGGCCGAATCCCCGTGGTGCTCCACCTGCTGACCCCCGCGGGCCGCCCCACCGCCGTCACCGGCGACCTGAACTCGTTCTGGAGGACGACCTACCCGCAGGTCAGATCCGAACTGCGCGGCCGCTACCCCAAACACCGCTGGCCGGAAGACCCCTTGACGACTCCGCCGGCCCGCCGCTGACACCCGCGCCGCAAAAGAAAGTGAGCCGGTCCGCGTTCTCCGCGGACCGGCTCACTTCGGTGGAATGGAGGTGCCGGGAATCGAACCCGGGTCCTCTGCCGGCTCATCAAGGCTTCTCCGTGCGCAGTCCACTACGCCTCTACTCGACCCCGGTGATCACGCGGACAAGTCACCGTGACGGGCCCAGTCACTGTGGGTTTCCCTGCCGTTCCCCGTGACCGGGAACGGAGGTGAGCCTCCTAGCTGATGCCAGGATCCGGGGCGGAGGCGCCCCCGGGCTGACAGCGTCACACTCGCTTAGGCAGCGAGGGCGAACGCGCGCTGGTCGTTGGACTCGGCGCTTATTGGTTTGCGATGACGCTTGCGGTGGTCTCTCGCCTGCACCGGCACGCTTCCCTTGAATCGACGCACAAAGTCGAAACCGTTCACCCCCTGGTCGTGGTGCTTGCGCCACCCATCATAACCTGCCGACCCGACACCCTCCCTCCCAATACGGGGTAGGGCTGTCCCCACCCCCGGCAGGCCGGCCGACCTGATGGTTCCCGGCGCCGCGAGGCGTGATGCTGGGATGCGGTACATCAAGGGTGTGGAAGGTGGGGATCATGACGGCACGGGCCAACCCGGACATCGCGCGGACCAGCGGGTACTTCCTGGTCAACCTGGTCACGGGCGTGTTCTGGTTCAGCTTGCTGGTGCCGCTGTTCGCGACGAGCCTGGGCCTGCTGGTGGTGTGGGCGGGCTTCCCGCTCCTCGTCCTGACCCTGCTGCTCGCGCGGGTCGCGTCGACCGTCGAGCGGTCGTGGGTGAAGGTCGCGCTGGGGGTGGAGGTGCGCAGCCCGTACCGGCCGAACCCGGGCGGTTCGCTGTTCGAGCGGGGCAAGTGGTTGGTGACCGACCCGGCGAGCTGGCGGGACTTCCTCTACTGGATGATCATGCTCCCGCTGGGCGCCGTGGAGTTCGCGCTGGTCGTGGCGCTGTGGCCGGCCGTCCTGGCGCTGGTGTTCCTGCCGGTCTACCAGCAGTGGCTGCCCCAGACGTTCGAGGTCTCGATCGGCTCGACGGTGTGGCTGGTCGACTCGTTCGCCAAGGCGATCCCGGTGTCGGTGATCGGCATCCTGCTCGGCCTGCTGGTGATGCCGCTGGTCAAGGGCCTCGGCAAGGCGCACGCGGCACTCGTCCAGGCGATGCTCGGTCCGTCCCGCACGGAATCGCTGTCGGCCGAGACGCGGCGGCTGTCCGCGAGCCGGGCGCGGGGTGTCGAGGCGGCCGAGGCGGAACGGCGGCGGATCGAGCGGGACCTGCACGACGGCGCGCAGCAGCGGCTCGTGGCGGTGGCCATGGGTCTCGGTCGGGCGCGCGGCAAGCTGGACAACGACCCCGAGGCCGCCGCGGCGCTGATCGCCGAGGCGCACGCGGACGCCAAGCTCGCCATCTCCGAACTGCGCGACCTGGCGCGCGGCATCTACCCGTCGGTGCTCGGCGACCGCGGTCTGGACCCGGCGCTGTCGTCGCTGGCCGCCCGGTGCCCGATCCCGGTGGACGTGACGGTGGACGTCGAACCGCGGCCGCCGACGGCCGTGGAGAGCGCCGCGTACTTCACGGTGGCCGAGTCGCTCACCAACATCGCCAAGCACTCGGGCGCCACCCGGGCCGAGGTGAAGGTGACGCGGACGGACCACTCGGTGGTCGTGGAGGTCACCGACAACGGGCACGGCGGCGCGGAGGTGCGCCCGGGCGGTGGGCTCGCGGGACTGGCGGACCGGGCTGCGACCATTGACGGCGTGGTCGTCGTGGTGAGCCCCGTAGGGGGGCCGACCGTCATCCGAACGGAGCTGCCGTGCGCGTGGTCATAGCCGAGGACTCGGTCCTGCTGCGGATGGGCGTGCAACGCCTGCTCGCCGACGAGGGGATCGAGACCGTGGCGGCGGTGGAGGACGGGGAGGCGCTGCTCCGGGCGGTCGAGGAACACCGCCCGGATCTCGCCCTGGTGGACGTGCGGATGCCCCCGACGTTCACCGACGAGGGTTTGCGGGCCGCGATCGAGGCCCGCAAGCGCGTCCCCAACCTCCCCGTGCTCGTGCTGTCCCAGTACGTGGAGGAGCGCTACGCGGTGGAGCTGCTGGCGGGCGGCGCGAACGGCGTCGGCTAC
Organism: Actinosynnema sp. NPDC020468; assembly: GCF_040642015.1. NCBI lineage: Bacteria > Bacillati > Actinomycetota > Actinomycetes > Pseudonocardiales > Pseudonocardiaceae > Actinosynnema > Actinosynnema sp. NPDC020468. The sequence goes on along the minus strand of NZ_JBFAEO010000001.1, from coordinate 34,406 downwards.
CTGCTGAAGGAACGCGTGGCGGACGTGTCGGAGTTCGTGGCCGCGGTGCGCCGGGTCGCCGACGGCGGCACGAGCATCGACCACGAGGTCATCACGCAGCTGATGGTCCGCAGCAGGCGCAACCCGGTGGACTCGCTGACCCAGCGCGAGCGCGAGGTGCTGGGCCTGATGGCGCAGGGCCTGTCGAACGCGGCCGTCGCGGCGGCGCTCGTCGTCTCGGACGGCGCGGTGGAGAAGCACGTCGGCAACATCTTCGCGAAGCTCGGCCTGGAACCCAGCACGAACGAGCACCGCCGGGTCCGCGCCGTGCTGGCCTACCTGAACCTCGGGTGAGGCGAGGCCCCCTCGTCGGGAGGGGGCCTTCCCCCTAGCTGTAGCGCCCCTTGAGCGCACGACCGTGCGCCTTGGAGATCTCGCGCTGCGCGTCGCGCTTGGCCAGGTCCTGGCGCTTGTCGTAGGCCTTCTTGCCCTTCGCCAGCGCCAGTTCGACCTTGACGTAGCCGTCCTTGAAGTACATCGACAGCGGGATCAGCGACAGACCGGACTCCTTGGTCTTGCCGATCAGCCGCTCGATCTCGTTGCGGTGCAGCAACAGCTTCCGCTTGCGCCGCACCTCGTGGTTGGTCCAGGTGCCGGCCACGTACTCCGGGATGTGCAGCGCGTGCAGCCAGATCTCGCCGTCGTCGACCTGGGCGAAGGCGTCCACAAGGGACGCCCGTCCCATCCGCAGGCTCTTCACCTCGGTGCCGACGAGCACGACACCCGCCTCGTAGGTGTCGATGATGGTGTAGTCGTGCCGAGCCTTGCGGTTCGACGCGATCACCTTCTGACCGCGCTCCTTGACCATGTCAGCAACCTTACGTGAGCACGCCAGTCGTTAAAGGCGCACGTAGAGACGCAGCGTGACGTACCCGGTCAACGCCGAGATCGCCATCGCGACGCCCACCAGGACCGGCGAGATGACCAGGATGTCCAGCATGCCGACGCGCGGCAGGATCCCGGACGTGAACAGGTCGCCGAACACCCGGTCCAGCGCGGTGGCCTTGAACAGCATCAGGAAGCCGACGCCCAGGATCGAGCCGACGATGCCCGCCACCACCGCCTCGATGAGGAACGGCAGCTGCGTGTACCACCGCGTCGCGCCCACCAGGCGCATGATGCCGACCTCGGTGCGCCGGGTGAACGCGGAGACCTGGATGGTGTTGGAGATCAGCAGCAGCGCGGCGAACGCCTGGAGCGCGGCCAGTCCCAGCGCGCCGTCACGGGCACCGTTGAGGACGTCGAACAGCCGGGACAGGAACTCGCCCTGGTCGTTCACCGCCTTCACGCCCGCCTTGCCGCTGAACTGGTCCACGATCACGCTCGCGCGTTCGGGGTTCTCCAGGCTCACCCGGAAGGTCGCCGGGATGGCCTCGGGGCGCGCGAGCTTCACCAGCTCCGGCTGCGCCTCGAAGATCTGCTTGAACCGCTCGTAGCCCTTCTCGCGGTTCTCGTAGACGACGGACTTGACCCCGGACGTGGTCTCCAGGGCGTTGCGGAGACCGGCGCACGGCTGCTGGGCGCAGTCCTTGTCGTTCGCGCTGACGTCGTTGGTCAGCAGGACCGCGACCTCGAGCTTGCCCTGGTAGTTGTCCTGCATCTTGTCGACCATCCGGACGACGAGCAGGCCGAGACCGAGCAGGAAGAGCGAGATCGCCGTCGTGAGGATCATCGCGATGGTCATCGTGACGTTCCGGCGAAGGCCGGTCACGACCTCGCTGAACACGAAGCTGGTGCGCATCGGGGAAGGAGTTCCTCAGTTTCGGGGGATGTGTGCGGGCGTCTCAGCGGCCCACGCCGTAGACGCCCCGCGCGTCGTCCCGGATGATCCGGCCGTGGTCGAGTTCGACCACCCGCCGGCGCATCGAGTCGACGATGGAGTGGTCGTGGGTGGCCATCACTACCGTCGTACCGGTGCGGTTGATCCGCTCCAGCAGCAGCATGATGTCCTGGCTCGTGTCGGGGTCCAGGTTGCCGGTCGGCTCGTCGGCGAGCAGCACCAGCGGCCGGTTGACGAACGCGCGGGCGATCGCCACCCGCTGCTGCTCGCCGCCCGACAGCTCGTGCGGCATGCGGTCCGCCTTGCCGTCGAGGCCGACCAGCTGGAGCACCTCGGGCACCACCTTGACGATGGTGTTGCGCGGCTTGCCGATCACCTCAAGCGCGAACGCGACGTTCTCCGCCACCGTCTTGTTGCTCAGCAGGCGGAAGTCCTGGAAGACGCAGCCGATGGACTGGCGCAGGCGGGGGACCCTGCGCCGCGACATCTTGGCCACGTCGAAGTTGGACACGTACACGCGGCCCTTGCTGGGCACCTCTTCGCGGAGCAGGAGGCGCAGGAAAGTCGACTTGCCGGACCCCGAAGGTCCGATGAGGAACACGAACTCACCCTTGTCCATCTCGACCGAGACGTTGTCGAGGGCGGGGCGCGTGGAGGTCTTGTAGACCTTGGACACGTGTTCGAGGCGAATCACGAGGGGCGAGTCTACTCGTGGCCTGGGTAAAGCCTCCGTCTCACCCGGCTTGTCCGGCCGCGGCGGAGGCTTGACCGATCAGGACGCCTGCTGCTGCTTGCGCCAGCGGATGCCGGCCTCGAGGAAGTCGTCGATCTCGCCGTCGAGCACGGCGGACGGGTTGCCCACCTCGTGCTCGGTGCGCAGGTCCTTGACCATCTGGTACGGGTGCAGCACGTAGGAGCGCATCTGGTTGCCCCAGCTGGACCCGGAGTCCTTGAGCGCGTCCATCTTGGCCTGCTCCTCCTGGCGCTGCCGCTCGAGCAGCTTGGCCTGGAGCACGGCCATCGCGGTCGCCTTGTTCTGCAACTGCGACCGCTCGTTCTGGCAGGACACCACGATGCCGGTCGGGATGTGCGTGAGGCGGACGGCCGAGTCGGTCGTGTTCACGCCCTGACCACCCGGACCGGACGAGCGGTACACGTCGACGCGCAGGTCCTTCTCGTCGATGTCGACGTGGTCGGTCTGCTCGACCACCGGCACGACCTCGACGCCCGCGAACGACGTCTGCCGGCGGCCCTGGTTGTCGAACGGCGAGATGCGCACCAGCCGGTGGGTGCCCTGCTCGACGCTGAGCGTGCCGTAGGCGTACGGGGCGGTCACCCGGAAGGTGGCGGACTTGATGCCGGCCTCTTCGGCGTAGGACGTGTCGAACACGTCGACGCCGTAGCCGTGGCGTTCGGCCCAGCGGGAGTACATCCGGAGCAGCATCTCGGCGAAGTCGGCCGCGTCCACGCCACCGGCCTCGGCGCGCACCGTCACCAGCGCGTTGCGCTCGTCGTACTCGCCGGACAGCAGCGTGCGGACCTCGAGGGCGGCGATCTCGCCCTTGAGCTTGGCGTGCTCGGTGTCCGCCTCGGCGAGGCTGCCCTCGTCGCCCTCGTCCTCACCGAGCTCGTAGAGCACGCCGAGGTCGTCCAGGCGGTCGCGCAGGCCGACCACGCGGCGCAGCTCGCCCTGCTTGTGGGAGAGCTGGCTCGTCACCCGCTGCGCCTGCTCCTGGTCGTCCCAGAGGTCGGGTCGCGCGGCGTGCTCCTCCAGCTCCGCGACCTGGGCGCGCAGAGAGTCGAGGTCCATCACCGCCTCGATGCTCGCGAGGGTGGCGGAGAGGTCCTTGAGGTCTGCTTCGACGTCCGGGTTCACGACCGAAGATTACGCCGGCACCGGTCGCCGAGTGCGACCGGTGCGCGCGCTTCAGCCGAGCGGGATCGCGTCGAGCAGCTTGAGAACGGCCTTCGCGTGGGCGAGGCCGAACTCGGCCACCGCCTTCGAGTAGGCGTCCTCCGCCGTCTTCACGGCGGTCTTGGCGGCCTCCTGCTCGGCGCCGTAGCCCGCCTTGGCGGCGTCCACGAGCCCCTGCCGCTGCTTGGCGGTCAACGAGCCCGCGTGCACCAGCCGCAGGATGAGCGGGCTCCGGAGGTGGTCCGGTCCCGGCTCGGAGAGCAGCCAGTTCTTGAAGGCCTTCTTACCGGCCGCGGTCAGCACGTACTGCTGACTGGAGCGGGGTCCCTGCTTGCCGAGGCGCAGCAGGCCTGCGTCCGCCAGGGCGGGCAGCTCGCGGTAGACCTGGCTGCGCGTGACGCTGAAGAACGCTCCGAAGCGCTCGCCTGCCTCAGCCACCAGTTGGCCACCGGTCTTGGGTCCGTCGTGCAGCAGACCCAACAGGGCCGCTGCCGTCGCATTGAGGTCCGACACGCTGTCAACGGTGCCACTTCCGGGTGCAGCTGTCCACAATGGTCAGCCGTTCTGTCCACAGTGGCTGATCACGGGCTAGCGCCGTTGGGCCAAGCGGAGCAACGGGAAAATCCGCTCCGTCACCACCCGCCGATCAGCTCCACGCTTTCGGCCGCTTGACCGCCGTTGTCCACCCGAAGTGGAAAATGCTTGCCGGACAAGGGATTCGACTTCGGGTGTCACCCGTACGGCCGCTTCGGTGGTGACCGCGCGCGCTGTTGGTCTTGCTCCTCGGGACGCCGGTAGCGCAACCCGGTGATGTCCCGGCCGACCTCTGGCACACACGCCCGGTGGTGGGACCATTACGACGGGTGTACGGCTGGAATCACGGAGGTGGGCTGTGGGCATGAAGTGGATGGAGACCAAGGTCGTGCGCAACGCCCGTGCGTGGGCCGGCGGGTCCGGCCAGACCGGGGCCAAGGACGAGTGCATGGTGTGCGGCAAGCCGATCCGCCGCTCCCGCACCGTCATGGGCGAGGGCCGCGTGTGTTCGCTGACCTGCGCCACGTACTGGGCGGAGAACATGACCTGAGCCGAACAGCAGTGAAGGCCCCCGCCGGTAACCCGACGGGGGCCTTCACTGTAGTAGCGGGGACAGGATTTGAACCTGCGACCTCTGGGTTATGAGCCCAGCGAGCTACCGAGCTGCTCCACCCCGCGCTGCTGAGTAGAACTCTACACCCCCCGAAAACCCACTTTCACCGGGGTACCCAAAACCCTCTGACCAGCCACGAATACCCGCCCACCCAAAATCCCGATCACCCACGTCCCGCCAACCTCTCCCCACCACACACACCCACTCCGCCCGACTCACCCGACTCAAGCCCTTCCCGACTCACCCGACTCGAGATGGCGACCAAACCCGGGGGTGCAGGGGGGCGAAGCCCCGCCTGCGCGGGGTCCGGGGGTCGCACCCCCGGTGTAAAATGCGAAAAAGCCCTGTCAGCGTTCTCTGCTGACAAGGCTTTCCCACTTTGTAGCGGGGACAGGATTTGAACCTGCGACCTCTGGGTTATGAGCCCAGCGAGCTACCGAGCTGCTCCACCCCGCGTTGGCGTTAATAGGAACCTTACGCCTGGGTTGCCGGGATATGCAAATCGGGTGGCCCGGACGTGAGCCAGGCCACCCGATTTCGCACCTCAGGGGGTCAGTTCGTCGGAGTGGGCGACGGCGCGACCGAGGAGGCCGGCGGCTGGGTGGTCGCCGTGCTCGCCTGCTCGAACCGCTTGGACGCCTCGTCCAGCTGCTTGTACGCCTTGCCCAGCGCCTCGAAGTCCCCACTACCCTGGGCCGCCTTCACGGCCGCCAGCGCGCTCTGGATGTCCTTCACGGCCTGCTGGAGGTCACCGCCGCCGGTCCCGTTGGGCGTCGTCGGGGTGGTCGACGTGGACGGCGGCTGGGAGGTCGACGTCGGCGGGGTCTGCCCCGTCGGGTCGGGCACCTGGGACGCCGCCCCGGTCAGCACCTGCTCGAGCGCCTGGCTCAGCGTCGGCGCGTACCCGACCTTGTCGCCGAAGCTCACGAGCACCTTGGACAGCTGCGGGAACGACGTGTTCTGCGAGGCCCGTTCCAGGTAGACCGGTTCCACGTAGAGCAGCCCGCCGCCGATCGGCAGCGTCAGCAGGTTGCCGTAGAGGACCTTCGTCTTCTGCTGGGTCAGCAGGTTCAGCTCCGAGGACACCGTCGCCGAGGTCAGGAACTGGGTCTGGATCTGCTGCGGACCCTTGGCCTCGTTGTTCAGCGTCAGCACGCTGATCTTGCCGTAGTTGTCCGGGTCGGACCGCACCGTCACGTACGACGCCATGAACTCGCGGTTCTGCCGGACCAGCGAGCTGGTCAGCTGGAAGCTCACCTTGTTCACGTCGCCGGTCGGGTCGCCCGCCAGCACGTAGTACGGCGGTTGCTGGTCCCGGTTCTGCTGGTTGCTCTGCTGCGCCTGCTCGACGGTCGTCGGGTTGTCCACCGTCGGGTCCGACGGCACGTCCCAGAACGAGACGCCCGAGAAGAAGTCCCGCGGCTCGTCCACGTGGTAGCGGGACAGGATCTCCCGCTGCACCTTGAACAGGTCCTCCGGGTACCTCAGGTGCTCCTTGAGCGACGCGGACATGTCGGACGCGGGCTTGACCGTGCCGGGGAAGACGCCCATCCACGCCTTCAGCACGGGGTCCTTCTCGTCCATCGCGTACAGCGTCACCGTGCCGTCGTAGGCGTCCACAGTGGCCTTGACGGAATTGCGGATGTAGCTGATCTCCCGGTTCGGCTGCTGCGCCACGCCCGGCAGGGAGTCGTTGGTCGCCTCGCCCAGCGCCGTCTTGCGCGCGTACGGGTAGTCGTCCAGCGTCGTGTAGCCGTCCACGATCCAGGTGATGCGACCGTCGACCACCGCCGGGTACGGGTCGCCGTCCACGGTCAGCCACGGCGCCACGGCCTGCACCCGGTCGCGCGGGTGCCGGTTGAAGATGATCCGCGAGTCGTCGCCGATGGCCGAGTTGAACAGGATGTTGCGCTCGCCGTAGGACGCCGCGAACACCAGCCGGTTGAACAGGCCGCCGATCCGGACGCCGCCCTTGCCGTCGTAGGTGAACGACGACCGGTCGGTGTCGTACTCGCCGGGCGAGCCCGCGTCCCGGCCGCCGACGATCGCGTAGTCCGAGGCGGTGCCGTCCTCGCCGAAGTACGTGCGCGGCTGCTTGACCCCGAACGGGCCTTCCTTGACGTTGCCGTCCTGGTCGACCTCGGCCGCCTGGAACACCGGGTAGCCGCCGTTGCCGCCGGTGTCCGCGGGCGAGTTCACCTTGCTGGCCTCGGCGAAGACCATGCCGTTGCCGTGGGTGTAGATGAGGTGCTGGTTGATCCAGTCGCGCTGGCCCTGCGGGATGCCGTCGGAGTTCAGCTCGCGGACCGCGACGATGTAGTCCTGGAGCTCGTTGTCCACTTTGTACCGGTCGACGTCGAGCTTCTCCGGGAACGAGTAGAACGGCCGCAGCTGCTGGAACTGGGTGAACGTCTTGGACACCACGGCCGGGTCGAGCAGCCGGATGTTGCCCAGGGTCGCCTGGTCCTTCTTCAGCTCGTCGATCGAGACGTTCTGCTTGCCCTCGTACGGCTTGGTCTCGACCTGCTCGTCGGTGACGCCGAACGCCTCCCGGGTCGCCTGGATGTTGCGGCTGATCGACGTGGCTTCCTTGTCGATCGCGTTGGGGCGGACCGAGAACTGCTCCAGCACGGCGGGCCACGCGGCGCCGACGAGGATGCTCGACAGCACCAGCAGCACGGTCGCGATCGCGGGCAGTTGCAGGTTGCGCAGCACCGCGCCGGTGAAGAACGCGACCGCGCAGAACACCGCGATGAACAGCAGGATCAGCTTGGCCGGCAGCACCGCGTTGATGTCGGTGTAGCTCGCGCCGCCGAACTTCTCGTGCTCGGCGAACAGCAGCTGGTACCGGTCGAAGAAGTACGCCACCGCCTTGAGCAGCACGAACAGGCCCGCCACGATCGACAGGTGCATCCGCGCCGGACCGGACAGCTGCCCGCCGCGACCCGCGAGCCGGATCCCGCCGAACAGGTAGTGCGCCACCACCGCGCCGACGAACGACACCGCCACCGCCACGAACAGCCAGCCGAGCAGCCACTCGTAGAACGGCAGCTGGAAGGCGTAGAACCCGATGTCGTGCTGGAACTGCGCGTCCGTCACGCCGAAGTCGACGGCGTTGAGGAACAGCTGGAACTGCTGCCAGGCGCCCTGCGCCGACGCGCCCGCGACGAGGCCGACGAGGACCGGCAGACCGATGCCGAACAACCGCATCCGGCGGGTCACGACCGAGCGGTAGCGCGCGATCGGATCGTCCGGTCCGGACACGGGGACGAACACGGGACGGGTGCGGAAGGCGATGATCAGGTTGATCGCGACGAGGCCGCCGACGAGCAGGCCGACGGCGAGGAACAACCCGACCTGGGTCGCCAGCACCGTGCCGTAGACACTGCGGAAGCCGACCTCTCCGAACCACAGCCAGTTGACGTAGGTGCCGAGCAGCCTGGAACCGGTGATCAACCCGACCAGGAGCACCGCACCGACGATGAGCAGAATCCGGCTTCGACGGGACAGCCTCGGCAGTCCGACCGGGGGCCGTGTGGCCACGGGGCACGCTCCTGGATCGCGGGTGGTGGCGTTCGTACTTTCCGTCCAACTCTACGGAGGCCGCCGAGGGTTCCCCGTTCGGTTCTCCGTTTCGGGTGGATGCGACGATGGCTTTCGTGCCAGCCAGTGAGAAGCCGCCCGTGGTGCTGCCCGCCGTCGCCCGCGAGGTCGAACAGTTCGTGTCCTCCGGCGGATGGAATCAGGCTCCCCAGCTGTTCGCGCTGGTCGAGACCGCGGAGTTGCTCGCGCAGCAGCCCGAGCTCGCCGACCAGCTCGACCCCGAGGCCTCGCCGCTGACCCCGATCGCGCAGGACGAGCTGCCCGCCGACGAGCTGGACCGGGCGCTCGCGGGCATCGTGTGGCCGGACGCGGTCACGGGGTGCGCGCTCGCCCAGGAGATCGTCGTGCTGCCGCCCGACGCCGAGTCCGAGCTGTCCGAGGACCTGGACGACGAGGCCGCCCGCCGGTTCGCCGCCGAGCACCCGCAGCGCCGGGAGGCCCGGATCGTGGCGGCCGTGCTGCGGGACGGCCGGGTGTCGTGCGTGCTGCGCCTGCGCGGCAGCGCCGACCGGCCCGAGGAGGTCGTGGAGCACCCCGAGCTCGCGCCGAACCTGACCGACGCGCTCCTCGGGACGTTCCAACCCTGACCGGTCCCCTCAGCAGCCCGGCGCGTCCTTGCCGGCGTTGAGCGCCTCCAGGGACTGCACGGCGTCATCGATCTTCTCGACCTTCACCAGCCGAAGGCCCGCGGGCGCGTTCTGCTTGGCCTCGTCGCAGTTGCCCGCGGGCACCAGGAAGGTCGTCGCGCCGCCCTCGCGCGCGGCGACCATCTTGAAGGCGATGCCGCCGATGCGCCCGACGACGCCGTTGTCATCGATTTCCCCGGTGCCCGCGACGGACTGGCCGCCGTTGAGCTCGCCCGGCGTCAGCTTGTCCACGATCGACAGACCGAACATGAGGCCGGCGGACGGGCCGCCCACGTCGTTCAGGCTGATCTTGATCTCGAACGGCACGTCCGCGCGGTCCACCGGGAGCACGCCGAGGAACCCGTTCTGCCGGTCGTCGGTGCTGTTCTTGCCGAGGGTGACCTTCGAGGTCTTCTGCTGCCCGTCGTGCTTGTAGGTCAGCTCGACCTGGTCGCCGGGCTTGGTCGCCTCCAGCGCCGGCCGCACGTCGGCCGCCGAGGACACCGCCTTGCCGTTGACCGCGAGCAGCTGGTCGTTGGGCTGCAACACGTTGTCCGCCGCGGAGCCCTTCGTGATCTCCGCCGCCACGACCTTCATCGGGTACTTGAGGTAGCGCAGCGCGGCCACCTCGGCGCTGGTCTGCGAGTCCTGGAACGCCTTGACGTTCTGGTCGCGGACCTGCTGCTCGGACTGGCCGGGCCGGAAGAACTCCTCGCGGGGCGCGAGCGCGTACCGGCCGCTGACCCACAGTCCCAGCGCGCCGAACAGCGACACGTCGTCGGTGAGCGACACGGTCGTCATGGTCAGCTTGCCGCCGGTGGGGAACGTCTCCTGGCCCTCGATGTGGACCACGTCGCCGCCGTCGGCCTGACCGAGCGTGTCGTAGGTCGGACCGGGGCCCAGCGCCACGTACGGCACTCTGGCGAACCCGCCGAGCAGCCCGAGCACGAGCACGGTGGACAGGCTGATCACCAACGTCCACGTGCGCCGGGTCAGTCCGCGCCGCGGCGGGTCCGGCGGAGGAGGCGGCTGCTCAACGACGGTGTCGGTGCGCTCTGTCACGGTCGACAGGGTACGGCCACCGGGTCACGCCGTCGGCGAACCGGTCCCGCGCGCCACCAGCGTCCCGCGTACCGTGGCGGTATGAGTGACCTGCCCTTCGGGTTCAGCCCGCAGGACCCCGACGACAAAGGCCGCAAACCGGAGGAGCCGGGGGGCCAGAACCCCTTCGACTTCAACCAGCTCGGCGCGATGCTGAGCCAGCTGGGCGCGATGTTCAGCGGCGCGGGCACGTCCTCCGGACCGGTCAACTACGACTTGGCCAAGCAGATCGCCCTCCAGCAGCTGGCCGGCACGGGCGGCACGACGACCGGGTTCGGCCCGGACCAGACCTCCGCGGTCACCGACGCGGTGCACCTGGCGGAGATGTGGCTCGACCCGGTGACGGCGCTGCCCGCCGGCGTCCGGGTGTCGCAGAGCTGGAGCGCCAAGGAATGGGTGGAGCGCACCCTGCCGACGTGGCAGCGGCTGTGCGACCCGGTGGCGCGCCGGGTGTCCGGAGCCTGGGTCGACGCGATGCCCGCGGAGGCCAAGGACGCGGCCGGCCCGCTGCTGTCGATGCTCGGCCAGATGGGCGGCATGGCGTTCGGCTCGCAGCTCGGCGGCGCGCTGGCGCAGCTCGGCTCGGAGGTGCTGACCTCGACCGAGGTGGGCCTGCCGCTGGGTCCCGAGGGCACCGCGGCGCTGCTGCCCGCGAACATCGAGAAGTTCACCGAGGGCCTGGAGCGGCCCGCGAGCGAGGTGCTGGTGTTCCTGGCCGCCCGCGAGGCGGCGCACCAGCGGCTGTTCAGCCACGTGCCGTGGTTGCGGCAGCGGCTGCTCGACACGGTGGAGGAGTTCGCGCAGGGCATCACGGTCGACACCTCGGCGCTGGAGCAGCTCGCCGGTCAGGTCGACCCGGCGAACCCGGCCTCGATCGAGGAGGCCATGAAGTCCGGCATGCTCGAGCCGCAGACCACGCCCGAGCAGAAGGCCGCGCTGACCCGGCTCGAGACGCTGTTGGCGCTGGTCGAGGGCTGGGTGGACGTCGTGGTGGCGGACGCCGTCGGCGAACGACTGCCCGGCGCCGAGGCGTTGCGCGAGACGTTGCGGCGCCGACGGGCGTCCGGCGGTCCGGCCGAGCAGACCTTCGCCACGCTGGTCGGCCTGGAGCTGCGACCGCGCCGGCACCGCTCGGCGGCGGCGCTGTGGAAGCTGCTGGGCGACCGGCACGGGATCGAGCTGCGCGACGGCGTCTGGGAGCACCCCGACCTGGTGCCCGGCGCCGACGACCTGGACGACCCGTTGGAGTTCGCGGAGCGGTTCGGCAGCACCCGCAAGGCGCTGGAGGACCCGATCGCGGAGTTGGAGCGGACGATCCAGGAGGAGAAGAAGGACGACGAGTGACGGTTCCCGGGGCGGTCCGGTCCGGCTCGCCCCGGCTCAGTCCTCCTCGGTGATGTTCAGGCCCGCGGCGGCGGACAGGCCCTCCAGGTAGCCGATGGCCCGCTCGGCCTTCGGGTAGCGGTGCACCAGGTCCCAGAAGTCCTTGCCGTGGCCGGGCACCCGCAGGTGGGCCAGCTCGTGCACCAGCACGTAGTCGAGCACCCACGGCGGCACGTCGCGCAGGCGCTCGCTGATCCGGATCGTGCCCTCGCTGGGCGTGCACGACGCCCACCTCGTGCGCATCGGCGGCACCCACCGCACGCTGCGCGGCTCCACGCCGTCCAGGTACTTCTCGGACAGCTCCTCGCACCGGTTGAGCAGGGCCGCGTCCGACGTGCGCGTGGGCGAACGACGGCGCGTCTCGCTGCGCTGGAGGCGGCTGAGCATCTCCGCCACCCAGTGCTTCTCCTCGGTCTTGGTCATCCGCGCCGGGAGGAGGACCACGACCGTGTCCCCCTCCCGGTACGCGCTGACCATGCGACGGCGCCGCGCACTGCGCCGCACCTCCACCTGCGGTTCGGGCATGGCGACCACGGTACGGCCACCCACCGACAATTCGCGGCGGCCAAGCGGCGGTGCGTACCGGCAGGGGGTGGCGAATTGCTCCGAAAGGCGGCTGGACACGCACGGCCCGGCGTGCAGCGGGACCACGCGCGCGGAGGTAGCGTGCTGCGCAGTCCCGAGTGCGGTGCGAGCCGCACTCCCGGAGAGCGAGGGAGCCAGCCGTGGCGGAGACCTACAACGGCTACTGCGTCAAGTGCCGGGAGAAGCGCGACTTCTCCGGCGAGATCCACGAGAGCAACAACCGCAGGATGGCCAAGGGCAAGTGCCCGGTGTGTGGGACCACGGTGACCCGGATCCTCGGCAAGGCGAAGGTCTGACCCGCCGGTGGCCGGATCCCTGCCCGGCCACCTGTCGAGCCCGGGTCGCGCGGGCGGCCGCCGGTCGACGCGCGGAACCGGTCCCCGACCGGCACGCTGCCCGCTGTGGATCTACCCGACCGGCCCCGTGTCCTCCCCGGGGTGCCCGTCCTGCGCCGTCACCGCGACATCGTCCAGATCGGCCTCGACGGCCGGCACGCCGTGCTGGTGGAGGACGTGCGCCCACCCACGTTCGAGGCCCTGCTGGACCTCTCCGGCAGCCACACGCTCGCCGAGCTGCGCGCCCGGCTCGCCGGTCACGGCGACCAGGCCGACGAGCTGGTCGTCCTGCTCGGCGACCTGGTCAGAGCGGGTCTGGTCGAGGACTCCGTCCCGCCGCCGCACGGCCGGCTGACCCCCGAGACCACCGACTGGGCGCTGCGCACCCGCCGCGGCGCACGGCACGTGCCGGCGGCCCGCGACTCCCGGTCCGTGCTGGTGCACGGCGACGGCAGGCTCGCGGTCGCGGTGGCGTCCGCGCTGGCCGGCACGGGTGTCGGGCACGTGCGTGTGGTCGCCGGAGGGCGCGTCGGGCCCGAGGACACCGGCACCGGCTACCTCGACTCGGACGTCGGCCGGCCGCGCGCCGAGGCCGCCCGGGAGGCCGTGAAGCGGACCACCGACGCCGTGCGGGTCGCGCCGGCCCCACCCGATCTGGTGATCTTGGCGGACGCGCTCGTGCCGGCGCCGGAACTCGTCGCCTCCCTGGTGTCGAAGCGCACACCGCACCTGGCGGTCCGGGTCCGCGAGGGGCTGGGTCTGGTCGGCCCGCTGGTCGTGCCCGGCCGGTCCAGCTGCCTGCGGTGCGCGGACATGCACCGGGCCGAGCGGGACCACGCGTGGCCGTTGATCGCGGCGCAACTGGTGGGGCGCGTGCAGCACGCCGACCTGGCGACCACTACGGCGACCGTGGGTCACGCGGTCGCGCAGGCACTGCTGGCGCTCGACCACGGCGAGCAGGCCGTGACCAGGCCGCCGACCTGGGACGCGGTGCTCGAGGTCGACGCCTACCACGGGCGGGTGGAGCACGTGATCTCCCCGGTGCACCCCCGGTGCGAGTGCCGTTCGGCGCTCCGACCCGACGGAGCTGTGTAGGTTCTGACGGAGAGGCGACGATCCACCGGGGAGGATCACCGGGTGAGTGAAATCCCGCGCAAGGCCGTGCAGCGCACCGCCAAGCTCGCCAGCCTGCCGCTCGGGGTGGCCGGCCGGGTCGTCGGCGGTTGGGGCAAGCGCTTGGCCGGGCGCAGTTCCGAGGAGGTCAGCGCCGAGCTGTCGGCGAAGACGGCGGAACAGCTGTTCGCGGTCCTGGGCCAGCTCAAGGGCGGCGCGATGAAGTTCGGCCAGGCGCTGTCGGTGTTCGAGGCCGCGGTGCCGGACGAGCTCGCCGAGCCGTACCGCGAGGCGTTGACCAAGCTCCAGACCGCCGCGCCGCCGATGCCCGCGCGGACCGTGCACCGGGTGCTGGTCGAGCAGCTGGGCACGTCCTGGGTGAAGCGGTTCGCGTCGTTCTCCGACGAGCCGGCCGCGTCGGCGTCGATCGGGCAGGTGCACCGGGCGGTGTGGCACGACGGCCGCGACGTGGCGGTGAAGGTGCAGTACCCCGGCGCGGACGAGGCGTTGCAGGCCGACCTCAAGCAGCTGCTGCGGTTCAGCAGGCTGATCCAGGCGATCATGCCGGGCACCGAGGTCAGGCCGCTGCTGGAGGAGCTGCGCGACCGGTACCTGGAGGAGCTGGACTACCGGACCGAGGCGGACAACCAGCGCGCGTTCGCGAAGGCGTTCGACGGCGACCGGAACGTGGTGGTGCCGCGGGTGGTCGCCTCCGCGCCGCGGGTGATGGTGACCGAGTGGACCGACGGCGTGCCGCTGTCCCACATCATCCGGTCGGGGACGGTCGAGGAGCGGGACCTGGCGGGCCGGCTGCTCGCGGAATTCCACTTCTCGGCGCCGTCGCGGTCGGGGCTGCTGCACGCGGACCCGCACCCCGGCAACTTCATGCTCGGCGACGACGGCCGGCTGCGGGTGCTGGACTTCGGTGCCGTCGCCCGGCTGCCCGAGGGCCTGCCGCGCACGTTGGGGCTGATGACGCGGATCGCGCTGGACGGGCGATCGGCGGACCTGGTCGACCTGCTGCGGTCGGAGCACTTCATCCGACCGGGCACCGACCTGCGGGCCCAGGACGTGCTCGACTACCTGGCCCCGTTCGTGGAGCCGTTGCGCACGGAGACGTTCCACTTCACCCGGAAGTGGTTGCAGAAGCAGGCCGAACGGGTGGGTGACCTGCGCAGCCCGGATTCGCAGACGGGCCGTTCGCTCAACCTGCCGCCGCAGTACCTGCTCATCCACCGGGTGACGCTGGGCGCGACGGGCATCCTGTGCCAGCTGGACGCGACCGTGCCGACGCGGTCGATCGTGGAGCAGTGGCAGCCGGGCTTCGCGGACTGACCCAGCCTGGGTTCCCACTCGGGCGTTAGCCACCAAGGCGCCACTGCCGAGGGTGCGGCCGGAGGGTGCGCCGTCACCAGGACGGCGTGGTTCGGCCGGTACGCCTCGCGCCCGGCAAGCAGGCATTCCCGCGCGCGGCCGGCGCCGCATGCGGCCCTGGGCGAACCCCGATCCGGCGGTGGGTCGCACCCGCACCCGGTCGGCCCGTCTCACCCGCGCCCCCGGGCGCGCCCTCGCCGAACCGGGGATCGGACCGGCGCTCGGTGCAGGCAGGCCCTCCCCCACGGGCAGCCGTAGGCGAGCCCGGGCCTGCGGCGGTTCGCGCCCGCACGGCGACATCGCCTTCCGCGCGGCCGCGGCGAATCGGTGGTGGTGCGCGGCCGCGGGGGTCGAGTTGTCCACAGCCCCCCGGGTTGTCCACAGTTCGCGCAACGCCCCTCGCACCCCCGCCCCACCCGGCGCAGGATCGACCCCATGACCGACGTGACCACCACCTCCGCCCTCCGCGCCACCGGCGTCCCCGACTACCGCATCGCCCTCCGCTGCCGCCCCGGCGGCCCGTGGCAACGCGTCCTGCCGGGCGTGGTGCTGCTGAGCGCGACCCCGCCGACCCGAGCGCAACGCGTCCGCGCCGCCGTCGCCTACGCCGGTGAGGGCGCGGTGGTGACGGGCGTCGACGCGCTACGCGCCCACGGCGTTCCCCTGCCCTGCCCGCCGAGGGTGCACGTGCTGCAACCGGCCACCCGCCGCCGCTCCGGCCACGAGCACCTCCGCCTGGAACGCACCACCCGCCCACCGCCCCCGGTGACGAAGGCCGGCATCCCCTACGCCCCACCGGCGAGGGCCGCCGCCGACGCCGCCAGGTCCGAACACCACCCGATCCGCCTCCACCACCTGCTGACGGAGGTCATCGCCCGAGGTCTCTGCACCCCCGACGCCCTGCTCACCGAACTGGCCCACGGCAGCCGAAGGGGAACAGCCGCCCCCAAGGCGATCCTGACCACCCTCCGAGCCCACCTACCCGACCACTCGCGGACCGACACCGGCTGACCGCCCACAAGCACCGACCCAACCGATCAACCCTCACCCGTCCGCAACCGCACCTGCCACCACCGACCACACCTCACCCCGACCACGCCCACACCCGCCCGGCCCAGGCAGGCGCCGCCACGGCCATGTCGACCAGCCCCAACCCCGGCTCACCGCACACACAAGCGACAAGTCCGACCGATCAGCCCACACCCAGCCGACCCCTACCCACACCGACCGCGCGCTCTCTCGCCCGCCCCGGGCAGGCGCCGTCTCGGCCGGCGCGCAACCCCGCCACCCGCAGTCGGCCCGGCGGTCGACCCGGCCCTCACCATCCGGCCCTCGCCACCCGATCCGACAGCGATCCCCACTCCCCCGGAGGCAGCCTTTGGACTCACCAGTACTCGGTCGGCAGCTTGCCCTCGATGTCGCGCACGTGGACCCGCGCGCACACGTGGCACAGCCAGCGGTCCGCGCCGTTCTCCCGCTCCCGCACCCAGGCGAGCAGTTCGGCGGGGTCCACGACCGAGGTCCGGGTGCGGCCGCACCGGGCGCAGGTGTCGGTCACGGCTTGCGGCCGAGGTGGATGGTCGAGGCGGAGAGGAGGTAGACGTCGTCGCGGGCGCCGACGTAGGCCGTGTCGTCCGGGTCGAGCAGGCGGGCGACGGTGCGGCGGTCGGCCGGGTGGAGGCGGTCGGCGCCGACCTCGGCCAGCCAGCGGAGCTGTTCGACCGCCCACTCCTTGACCAGGGACGACGCGGGTGCGGGCTGGTCGTTCAGGTAGCTGAAGGCCGTGACGTCGAGCAGGCCGGCGTCGGTCAGCACGACGTTCCAGCCGACCGGCAGCGGCACGACGCCCTGGATGTCCTGCTTCATCCGCACGAACCACTCGGCGCGGGCGGCCATCAGCCGGTGCGGCAGGCCGGGCTCGCCGACACCGAGGTCCCACGGCAGGAACTGCGGCTCCAGGCCACCCTCGCCCAGGGCCAACCAGCCGTCGCTCGCCAGGGCGTCGACCAGGGAGGCCACGGCGGCGCGCTCGTCGGGAAGGTGGTGGACGACGCGGGCGGCCCACACGAGGTCGACCGGGCCGACCAGGTCGAGCACCCGCTCGGTCGCCACGTCGGCCAGCACCGGGCGGACGTGGACGGGCTTGGGCTCGTAGGCGGCGGCCGCGCGGGCGGCGGTGGTGGCGGCGTCCAGGAGTTCCGGCACGGCGTCGACCAGGACGACCGTGCCGCCACCCCGGGCGGCCAGCGCCTCCACCAGTGCCACCGCCATGCCGCCGGCACCCGAACCGACGTCGACCACGGTGGGCGTCTCCGGCAGCGGGCGGACCAGGCGGCGGGCGACGACACGGCGGTTCTCGGCGTCGAGTTCGTCGGCGCGGCGGAACGTGGTCAGGCGGTTCGACCAGTCGATCCCGTCGTGGGTGTGCGGGTTGGCGTGGGTGTGCGGGTTGGCGGGAGTGTGCGAGTGAGCGGCCACACACCGAACGGTACCGACGACCCGGCCCGCTCTCCCGCTGAGTTTCCCGCCCCCCACGCCGGGCTCGGCCGAAGTCGGCCCACGCCCGTGGGTCCGACCACCACGCTCCCGAACCCGCGACCACCGCCACCGACCCGCCCGCAACCGTCAGCGCGACAGCCTGGCCCGAGGCTCTTGGCGCTCCGGCATTTCCGGGGTTTCACGGATCCGGCTCCTGATGCTCCGGGGCCGGCGCTCCCCGGAGCTCCGGGGTCCTTGGTGCGCACGGTTTTCGAGCACTCGGGCCGGCCTGGCGCGCGCGGTTTCGGGCACTCGGGTTCGAGCACTCGGGTCGCCTCGGCGCTGCGGTGCTCCAGGTTCTCGGCCGGTTGGGGCGTCCGGCGGTTGGGGCGGCCTGAGCGGTTCAGGTGCTCGGGCGGTCCAGGTGCTCCGGGCGGTCCGGGCGGTCCGGGCGGTCCGGGCGGTGGGGGACGTCCGGCGCTTGGGGTGGTCTGGGCGGTCTGGGTTCTCCGGGCGATCCAGGTGCCCTGGGTGGTCTGGGTGTCAGGCGCTTGGGGCGGTCCCAGGGGCTCGGGGCTCGGGGCGGGCGGTCCCGGAGGCGGTCTCGTGGGGCGGCGTCGTGGGGGCGGCGTTCGGCGTGGTTCGGCGTGGTTCGGGAAACGCGGGAACCCGGTGGTCCCCTCCGCACGGAGGGGACCACCGGGTTCAGGACCACCGGGTCTGGGCGCGTGGGCCGCTAGAGGGCGTGGGCCTTCTGGCGGGCCCTGCGCTCGGCCCAACCGGCCAGTCGGCGCCAGCGGCGGGCGGCGACGAGGCGGTGGGCCAGGCGTTGGCGGTGGGCGGATATTTCAGCTTCGTACATTCGGGATCTGGCCAGGTTTTCTTCGAGCAACATGGGGTTACCCCTCGGGTTCAGTTCGACGAGCATGGATTCGTCACTGGTGGATCGGTACGTGGTCACGCGGCGGCCTCCTGGTTCTTGGCCCCCCGGACGACGGTCGCGGCGGGTGCCGCGGGAACAACAGCAGCGGCCTGAGCCGCGGGAACGACGGGTGCGGCGTCCTTGCGGGGACGGCCGCGCGGGCGCTTGCGGGCGATCACCGCGCCGCGCTCGAAGATCTCTCCGCCCCAGACCCCCCAGGGCTCGTGCCGGGCCAACGCGCCCGCCAGGCACTCCGCGATCACCGGGCAGGTGACGCAGAAGGCCTTCGCCTGCTCCAACTCCGCCGGTGCGTCGGCGAACCACAGGTCGGGGTTGTTCGTGCGGCAGGGCAGTTCGAGGCCGGCGTCGGGCGCTCCGTCGATCAACGAGGCGACCCCGGCTCCGGTCAGGTCGGGGTCCGTGGACAACGTCCCGGGTATGGGGACGGTCGCGGTCAACATCTGGTGGACTCCTGTCACAGGTCTTGCATGGGGTTTGTGGTGCGAAAACTTGGTCGAACACACACGAAGGCCGCGGATCCGTTTACGGGTCCGCGGCCTTCGTGAGCTTGGTGGCCTGACTACAGGTGCGTCAGGTACTTCGCTCCAGCGCGGACGGCGCCTGGATGGTCTGGGTCATGGCAACGGTCGGTGCGACAGTCGGTGCGACAGTCGGCGCGTACGGCGCCGGCACCTGGTTCAGCAGAACTCGCGCGTCGCTCCAGCTCGGAGTGCGACGATCGCGGGCAGACTTCTCCGCCACGCGCGGAGCCTCGCCGGACGCCAGGAGCGCCCCGGTGGTCAGGAGACCGGTGGCCATCTCGGTGTGCTTCAGAGTGTTCACAATCGGTCACCTCCTCGGGCGTTCGCTGTCGTGCGACGTGATCTTGAATCCCCAGCGGGTCCTCCGGACCCGGCCTGAGCAGGTTATGACTCGGTGCACGGCGCGTGCAACCGCTTTTTCCAAATACCTGTCGAACGTGTGAAACGTCAGCGTTTGCCCAGCACAAGGGCCAGGACGTCGGCGCCGTAGCGCTCCAGCTTGGCCGCGCCGATGCCGGCGATCGCGACCAGCGCCGGCACGTCCTCGGGACGCTGCTCGGCGATCGCGGTCAGCGTCGCGTCGGTGAACACGACGTACGCGGGCACCTTCAACTCCCGCGCCCGGTCCGCCCGCCACGCCCGCAACCGGCCCAGCAGCTCCTCGTCCAGGTCCGACGGGCACGAGGCGCACCGACCGAGCTTGACCGCGCGCGAGTCCACCAGCTGCGACCCGCACACCCGGCACACCGGCTTGGGCCGCTTCTGCAACGGCGCGCGGCCGGAGGCGAGCGACGACGGGTGGTCCTCGGGGATCAGCCCGTAGAGGAACCGGCTGCGCCTGCGGTACCGACGGCCGCCGGGCGCGCGGGCCAGCGCCCACGACAGCCAGAGGTGCTCGCGAGCCCGGGTCACGCCGACGTAGAGCAGCCGGCGCTCCTCCTCGACCGCCGCCTCGTCGCCGTCCGCGTGCATGATCGGCACCGTGCCCTCGACCAGGCCGACGAGGAACACCGCGTCCCACTCCAGGCCCTTGGCCGCGTGCAGCGAGGCCAGCGTCACGCCCTCGACGGTCGGCGGGTGCTGCGCCTCGGCCCGCAGGTCCAGCTCGGCGACGAACTTGGGCAGGTCCGCGTGCTCGACGGTCGCCGCCAGCTCCTCGGCCAGCTCCACGAGCGCGAGCAGCGACTCCCACTTCTCCCGGGCCGCGCCGCCGGCGGGCGGGTCGTCGGTGAGGCCGATGCCGGACAGCACCTCGCGCACCACCTTCGGCAGCTCGCCCGACGGCGACCCGGCGGCCGCGCCGCGCAGCGACACCACCGCCTGCCGCACCTCGGGCCGCTGGAAGAACCGCTCGCCGCCGCGCACCTGGTAGGGGATGCCGAGCTCGGCCAGCGCCTGCTCGAACACCTCCGACTGCGCGTTCACCCGGTAGAGGACGGCGATCCCGCTCGCCGGCACGCCCTCGTCCAACAGCACCTTGGCCCGCTGGGCGACCGCGGCGGCCTCCACCGACTCGTCGTCGAACTCGGTGAACGTCGGTTTCGGCCCGTCCGGCCGCTGGCCGACGAGCTTGAGCCGCGACCCGGACGGGCGACCCCGGGCCGAGCCGATGACCTGGTTGGCCAAGCCGACGACCTGCGGCGTCGACCGGTAGTCGCGCTCCAGCCGGACCACGGCGGCCGCCGGGAAGCGGCGGGCGAAGTCCAGCAGCGGACGCGGCGAGGCACCCGCGAAGGAGTAGATGGTCTGGTTCGCGTCGCCGACCACGGTCAGGTCGTCCCGCGCGCCGACCCACGCGTCCAGCACGCGCTGCTGCAACGGCGTCACGTCCTGGTACTCGTCCACCACGAAGCACCGGTAGCGGTCGCGGAACTCCTCGGCCACCTCGCCGTGCTCCTCCAGGGCGGCGGCGGTGTGCAGCAGCAGGTCGTCGAAGTCGAGAAGTTGGGCGTCGTTCTTGAGCTGCTCGTAGGTGCGGTAGACCTGCACGACCTGCTCGACGGGCGCGGGCGTGTCGCGCTGGGCGCGGCCGGCGGCCACCGGGTAGGCCTCGGGCGTGACGAGCGAGGCCTTGGCCCACTCGATCTCGCCCGCGAGGTCGCGCAGCGAGTCGGACTCGGTGGACAGCCCGGCGCGGTTCGCGGCCTGGGCGACCAGCCGCAGCTTGTTCCGGTCGATCAGCTCCCAGTGCGGACCGCCGACGACCCGCGGCCAGAAGTAGCGGAGCTGCCGCAGCGCCGCCGCGTGGAACGTCCGGGCCTGCGCGCCGGACACCCCGAGCCCGCGCAGCCGGGTCCGCATCTCGCCCGCGGCGCGCGCGGTGAAGGTGACGGCCAGCACCTGTCCGGCGCTCACGTGGCCGCGCTGGACCAGGTACGCGATGCGGTGCGTGATGGTGCGGGTCTTGCCGGTGCCGGCGCCCGCCAGCACGCACACGGGCCCCCGCGGTGCCTCGACCGCGGCGCGCTGTTCCGGGTCGAGTCCCTCCAGCAGGCGGTCCATGCGCTGCATCCTCGCATTGCTCGACGGCAGTGCTGTGATGGGGCGTGACGGCGCGCCGTATCCTGGTGGGCATGGCTGGAAAGCAGGACAAGGCGGCTGCCAAGGAAGCGGCGAAGGCGCGGCGTGCGGCGTCCAAGGCGCGGCGCTCGCAGATCTTCGAGGCGTTCAAGGTGCAGCGCCGCGAGGACAAGGCACTCGTGCCGTGGATGCTCGCGTGCGTGCTCGGCACGGCGGCCGTCGCGTTCCTGGTCGGCCTGATCTGGGACATGCAGTGGGTGCTGCTGCCGCTGGGCGTCGCGGTCGGCGCGCTGCTGGCGGTGATCGTGTTCGGCCGCCGCGTGCAGCGCAACGTCTACGCGAAGGCCGACGGCCAGCCCGGCGCGGCGGCGTGGGCGCTCGACAACCTGCGCGGCAAGTGGCGGGTCACCCAGGCGGTGGCCGGCACCACGAGCGGTGACATGGTGCACCGGGTGATCGGCCGACCGGGTGTCGTGCTGGTCGCCGAGGGCGCGCCGCACCGGGTGAAGGGCCTGCTCGCGCAGGAGAAGAAGAGGGTGTCGCGGGTCGTCGGCGACACCCCGATCTACGACGTGGTCGTGGGCGCCGAGGAGGGCCAGGTCCCGCTGCGCAAGCTCCAGGGCCACCTGATGAAGCTGCCGCGCAACATCTCGACCGCGCAGGTCGACACGATGGAGAACCGGCTGACCGCGCTGGCCAGCCGCGGCGCGGCGATGCCCAAGGGCCCGCTGCCGCAGGGCGCGAAGATGCGGAACGTGCAGCGCGCGATGCGCAAGCGCTAGCCAACGGCGAACGCCGAACACGTGGAAGGGCCCCGCTCCGGCGGGGCCCTTCCACGTAGGTACTGGGGTTCGGGTGCCCGGGGTTCGGCGGATACCGCGGTTCGACGGATGCCCGGAGTTCGACGGGTGCCCGGGGTCAGGCAGGTGCCCGGGGTTCGGCGTGCCGGGGTCAGCGCACCCGGATGACGACGGTGCGCGCGGCCTTGTCGTGCAGGCAGCGGCCGTCCGCGTCCCAGACCACGGCCGGGATGATCGGGAAGATCAGCAGCGTGCGCAGCGCGGCGAACGGGATGCCCACGATCGGCGCGCCGTCGATCCGCGCGACCCGCAGGCCGAACAGCGCGTGCCCCGGGGTGAACCCGAAGAAGCCGACCGCGACCGTGGTGATCGCGAACCACGCGAGCAGGCTCCAGTTGCGCGGCAGGTCGGGGTAGGTGAACACGCCGGCCACACCCGCGGCCAGCGCGAAGTCGACCAGGATGGCGAACGCGCGCCGACCCGTGGACGCCACCGAGCCCGGCCCGGACCGCGGCAACCCGAGGCGTTCGCCCTTCCAGCGCTGGGCGGTACCGTCGCCGGAGTCGGCGCCCGGCTCCAGCGCCGCGCGGGGTCCAGAAAGCCACGAACCGGTCCACTTGCTCACCCCACCAGAGTAAGGCCGGTCTCGGTGGGTGAGGATCGCCAGGTCGTGTTGCCCACCCCGGGCACCCCGTTAACACTGGCGAAACACGAGGGTGACTGCTGGGCAACACCGCGGCCATAGCGTCGCCGACGATGGCCGGCCGCGTCCGAACGCGGCGTACTACCACGCCCCCACCGCAGTGAAGGAGTCGACGAGGGTGTTCAAGAATCCCGACGAGGTCCTGAAGTTCATCTCCGACGAGGGCGTGAAGTTCATCGACGTCCGGTTCAGCGACCTGCCCGGCGTGATGCAGCACTTCACGCTCCCGGCAGCGGCGTTCGACGCCGACGCCATCGAGGAGGGCCTCGCGTTCGACGGCTCGTCCGTCCGCGGCTTCCAGTCCATCCACGAGTCGGACATGCTGCTGCTGCCCGACCTGTACACCGCGCGCCTCGACCCGTTCCGGATCGAGAAGACGCTGAACATCAACTTCTTCGTGCACGACCCGTTCACGCGTGAGGCGTACAGCCGGGACCCGCGCAACATCGCGCGCAAGGCCGAGCAGTACATCACCGAGTCGGGCATCGCGGACACCGCGTACTTCGGCGCCGAGGCCGAGTTCTACATCTTCGACTCGATCCGCTTCGACACCCAGGCGAACGCCTCGTTCTACGAGATCGACGCGATCTCCGGCGCCTGGAACACCGGCCGCGAGGAAGAGGGCGGCAACCGGGGTTACAAGGTCAAGTACAAGGGCGGCTACTTCCCCGTCACGCCGACCGACCACTACGCCGACCTGCGCGACAAGATGACGCTGAACCTCCAGGACAGCGGCTTCAGCGTCGAGCGCGCGCACCACGAGGTGGGCACCGGCGGCCAGTCGGAGATCAACTACCGCTTCAACACGCTGCTGCACTCGGCCGACGACGTGATGCTGTTCAAGTACATCATCAAGAACACGGCGTGGCAGGCGGGCAAGTCGGTCACCTTCATGCCGAAGCCGCTGTTCGGCGACAACGGCTCGGGCATGCACACCCACCAGTCGCTGTGGAAGGACGGCGTGCCGCTGTTCCACGACGAGGCCGGCTACGCGGGCCTGTCGGACATGGCGCGCCACTACATCGGCGGCATCCTGCACCACGCGCCGTCGCTGCTGGCGTTCACCAACCCGACGGTGAACTCCTACCACCGCCTGGTGCCCGGCTACGAGGCCCCGGTCTCGCTGGTCTACTCCCAGCGCAACCGCTCGGCGTGCGTCCGGATCCCGATCACCGGCGACAACCCGAAGGCCAAGCGCATCGAGTTCCGCTGCCCCGACTCGTCGGGCAACCCGTACCTGGCCTTCTCGGCCATGGTGATGGCGGGCCTGGACGGCGTGAAGAACAAGATCGAGCCGCCGGCGCCGGTCGACAAGGACCTCTACGAGCTGCCGCCCGAGGAGGCCCGCGACGTCAAGCAGGTCCCGGCGTCGCTGGAGGCCGTGCTCGACAGCCTGGAGGCGGACCACGAGTTCCTGCTCGAGGGTGGCGTCTTCACCCCCGACGTGATCGACACCTGGATCTCGTACAAGCGCGAGCAGGAGATCGACCCGCTGCGCCTGCGCCCGAACCCCTACGAGTTCCACCTGTACTACGACGTGTGATCGACGCGGTTCCCGCGAGGACCGCACCGAGGGCCGGACGACACCCGTCCGGCCCTCGGCCGCGTCAGAAGGGGTATTCGAAGCAGACGTCGCCCGCGAACCGGTGCCTGGCGTGCTCGCGCATCCGCGGCCGGTACACCGGGTCGTCCACCAGGTCGGTGTAGGACTCGAACGGGTGCTCCACGAGACCCGCCTCGTGCGCGACGTACACGTCGAAGCCCGGGTACATCAGGCCGACGAACGGCAGGTCGTCCACGTCGACCGCCAGCACCGGGTACTCGCCGGTAGAGTCCGGCTCGCCGACCGCCAGCACGCGCCGCGAGTCCGACCCGCCGGGCAGCAGGAAGCACTCGGGGAACCGGTCGGCCACCGGCTCGAACAGCTCGCCCCAGGGCGGGCCCAGCTCGTCGCCGACCAGCGCGTCCAGCCGGCGTGGCGCGAGGGCGCCGGACGGGGTGAACCAGCCGTGCCGGGCGAACAGGCTCCGGTCGAACGCCAGCCACGCCCGCAGGCTCGGCGACAGCGGACGCCCCGACGGGAACACCGCGGCCCCGTCGCCGGGGGTCGGCGGCCCGGACACCCACGGCACGTCCAGGTAGTCGTACATCGAGCGGCCCGGCTCGCGGCGCACCGACTCGATCACCCGTTCCACCAGCGCCACCCCGTGCGCGGCGGTCTGCACTCCCTCGATCATGGCGGGGAAACTAACAGTACCCACCGACAGTCCCGGCTCAGCGCGGGATCGGGACGTCCGGCACGGTCACCGAGCCGCCGGTGGGCGCCAGTTGGCCGATGATGCCCGCGAACGTCACGGTCAGCGTCGCGCTCGCCGCGGACGGTCGCTGGTCCAGGTCGAGGAACCCGGTGGTGGTGCCGCCCTTCTTCACCGTCACCGGCCACCTGCTCGTCGCGAGCGACGCGCCGTAGTCGCGCTTCGCGTCGTCCACCGCCGAGACGGAGGCGACCGGGAGGTCCATCGCGGACGTGCCGGCGTTCACCGCGGTCACGTACAGCCGCAGCCGGCCCGCCTGGTTCTCCACCCGGGTGATCTCGACGGTGAGCAGGCCCTTCGCCACCTTCCACGAGCCCTCGGCGACCTTGTTCTCCGCGCTCGCGGTGGTCCCCTCGGCGGTGGTCGTGCCGACGGCGGGCAGCGGGTCGTCGGCGACCGGCGCGGAGGTGGTCGCCGGGCGGGACTTCAGGTCGACGCTGAGCGCGCCGATGCCGACCGTGCCGGACGTGGCCGCCTGCACGGCGCCGAGCAGGACCAGCACGCCCAGCGCCACCGCGCCGATCCTGAGCGCGAGGGGGCTCGTCTTCCGGTGCTTGCCGTCGTCCATGGCGTCCTTCGTCCGGGCGCACGCAGGAACGTGAACAACCCACAGGAGTGTCGACGCCAGTGTCGGCAGCCGAAACGCCACCAGTCAATGGGGTGGCCCGGGAAACAACCCCGGGCCAACGCCGGGTAGTCGGTCGTGGACGCCGTGTCGACCGCACGCCCTGCCCATCACCCGGACGGGGGCGGCGGTTAGGGTCGCGCCGTGTCTGATGACGTCGCGAACACCGCGCAGGTGCTGTCCACCACCATCTTCGACTCCGCTTCCGAGGCCATCGAGGCCATCGCCGCGGCCGACGTGCTCGGTCTCGGCGTGAAGGTCTCCAACCGGCTGGTGCCGGACGAGGAGTCCGACGACACGCTCGTGGAGGAGTGGGTCGTCGAGCTGTTCACCTCGGTGCCGACCGCCGACGAGGAGTGAACCGCGGAGGGGGTCGGCCGCGACCCCCTCACACGGTCAGCACGACCTTGCCCCGCACGTGCCCGCCCTCCAGCAGCCGCTGCGCCTCGGCGGCCTCGGCCAGCGGGAACGCCTGCTGCACGGTGACCGCCAACTCCCCGTCCGCCACCCGCGCCGCGAGCCACGCCAGGTCGGCCGCCACGGGCTTCGCGTACGCGTAGGTCCCGCCCAGCTCCAGCACGTTCAGGTCCACGATGGACACCGCCCGCGCCGGGTCGCGGACCAGCGCGAACGACGAGCCCAGCGCCTGGCCGCCGACGCAGTCGAACGCCACGTCGACCCGACCGTCGCCGCCGACGACCTCGGCCACGTTGTTGACCAGCGCGTCACCGTAGGCGACCGGCTCCGCGCCGAGCGAGGCCAGGAACCGGTGGTTGCGCGGCGACGCGGTGCCGAGCACCCGGGACGCGCCGAGGATCCGCGCGAGCTGCACCGCCAGGTGCCCGACGCCGCCTGCCGCCGCGTGCACCAGCACCGAGTCACCGGGACCGACGCCGACCTTGCGCAACGCCTGCACCGCGGTCAGGCCGCACAGCGCCAACCCGGCCGCCTCCTCGAACGGCATCCCGGGCGGCTTGAGCGCCAATCCCCGCTCGGTGGCCGCGACGAGTTCCGCGTAGCACCCGTGCTGCACGTGGTCCTTGCGCTGGTACCCGAACACCTCGTCGCCGACCGCGAACCCCTCGACCGCCGGTCCGACGGCGCGCACGACGCCCGCCACGTCCCAGCCGGGCACGAGCGGGAAGTGGTGCGGCAGCGTGCCGGCCAGGTAACCGAGCCGCACCAGCCGGTCCACCGGGTTCACCCCGGCCGCCCGCACCTCCACCAGCACCTGGTCGAGGGCGATGGCCGGATCGGGCAGCTCCAGCAGTTCCAGCACCTCGGGGTCGCCGAACGACCTCTGCGCAATCGCTTTCACAACCCCCCAGTCTTCAGGAGCCGTAGAAGATCCGCTCGATCACGGCGCGGGCCAGCCGCGTGGTTCGCCGGTACGAGTCGAGGAATTCACCCGGTTCCCCGGTGTGCCCCATCGCCGCCGCCACGGCCGTCAGGTCACGACCGGCGGGCGGCAGCTGGTCGTTGGGCTTGCCGCGCACCAGCACCACCGCGTTGCGCGCCCGGGTCGCGAGCTCCCACGACTCCCACAGCACGGCCACGTCCTCCGCGGCCATCAACCCGGCCTCCTGCGCCGCGGCCAGCCCGTGCACGGTCGACGGGGTCCGCAGCGCGGGCACCTCGGCGGCGTGCTGGAGCTGGAGCAGCTGCACGGTCCACTCCACGTCGGCCAACCCGCCGCGACCGAGCTTGGTGTGCGTGGACGGGTCCGCGCCGCGCGGCAGCCGTTCGGCCTCGACGCGCGCCTTGATCCGCCGGATCTCCCGCACCGACGCCGGGTCTAGGCCGCCCTCGGGGTACCGGACGCCGTCGACCAGCTCGGTGAACCGCGCGCCGAGGTCCGCGTCACCGCCGATGAACCGGGCGCGCAGCAGCGCCTGGGCCTCCCACACCTCGGACCACTGCGCGTAGTACGCCCGGTAGGACTCCAGCGTGCGCACCAGCGGCCCCTGCCTGCCCTCGGGCCGCAGGTCCGCGTCGACCTGGAGCGCCGGGTCCTGGCTGGGCGCGCTGAGCATCCGGCGCACCCGTTCCACGACGGCGCCCGCGTACCGGACCGCCTCGGAGTCGGACGCGCCGCCGACCGCCTCGCACACGAACATCACGTCCGCGTCGGACCCGTACCCGAGTTCGCGCCCGCCGAGCCGGCCCATGCCGATCACCGCGATCCGCGCGCGGGGCTCGCCCGACGCCCGGATCACCGCGTCCAGCGACGCCTCGAGCACCGCCACCCACACCTCGGACAGCGACACGCACACCGTCCGCACCGGCACGAGCCCGAGCAGGTCGGCGCTCGCCACCCGGAGCAGCTCCTGGCGGCGCAGCGACCGGGCCGCGGTGACCGCACGTTCCAGGTCGTTGTACCGGGACACGGTGGCGCGCAACGGGTTCCCGATGGTCATCGGGTCGCCGCCGACGAGTCCGGGGGTGTCCGCGAGCAGCCGCATCACGTCCGGCGCGCGCACCAGCAGGTCCGGCACGAGCCGGGACGTGCCGAGCAACGTGGCCAGCCGCTCGACCACGAGACCCTCGTCCCGCAACAACCTGAGGTACCAGGGTGTTTCGGCCAGCGCCTCGGACACCCGCCGGTAGGCGAGCAGCCCGCCGTCGGGGTCGGGCGTGGTGGCGAACAGGTCCAGCAGCACGGGCAGCAGCGCGCCCTGGATCCGGGCCCGCCGCGACACGCCGCGGGTCAACGCCTCGATGTGCTTGAGCGCGCCGTCCGGCGCCGCGTAACCCAGTGCCGCCAACCGGTTCGCGGCCTCGGACGTGGTCAGCCGCAGCGCCTCGGTCGGCACGTTCGCCACGGCCTGGAGCAGCGGCCGGTAGAACAGCTTCTCGTGCAGCCGGCGGACCTGGTTGGCGCGCTTGCGGAACTCGGCCAGCAGCACCTGCGCCTCGGAGTGCCCGCCCTCGGCGTGCAACCCGGACGCGCGGGCCAGCCTGCGCAGCGCCGGACCGTCGTCGTCGGCCGGGAACAGGTGGGTGCGCAACAACTTCTGCAACTGGAGCCGGTGCTCCAGGGTGCGCAGGAACCGGTAGGCGCGGCCGAAGTCCGAGGCGTCCGTGCGCCCCACGTAGCCGCCGCGGCCCAGTGCCGCCAACGCCGCCGTGGTCGCCTGGATCCGCAACGCCTCGTCGCCGCGCCCGTGCACGAGTTGCAGCAGCTGCACCGCGAACTCGACGTCGCGCAGCCCGCCGCGGCCCAGTTTGAGCTCCCGCTCGGCGAGGCCCGCGGGCACGTGGTCCTCGACGCGCCGGCGCATGGCCTGCACGTCGGGCACGAAGTTCTCCCGTTCGGCGGCGGTCCACACCAGCGGCCGCACGGCTTCGATGTAGGCGCGGCCCAGCTCCGCGTCGCCCACCACGGGCCGGGCCTTGAGCAGCGCCTGGAACTCCCACGTGCGCGCCCACCGCTGGTAGTACGACGCGTGCCCGTCGAGCGTGCGCACCAGCGCGCCGGACTTGCCCTCGGGCCGCAGCGCCGCGTCGACCTCGAAGCACGCCTGACCCGCGACCTGCATCATCGTGCTGGCGACCCGGGTCGCCACGCCGACGTCGCCTTCGCCGACGAACACCACGTCCACGTCGCTGACGTAGTTCAGCTCGCGCGCGCCGCACTTGCCCATCGCGATCACCGCGAGCCGGCACTGGTCGGACTTGGCGACCTGGCGCCGTGCCACGTCCAGCGCGGCGTCGAGCGCGGCGACCGCCAGGTCCGACAGCAGCCCGGCCACGTCGTCGTAGCTCACGAACGGCAGGTCGGGTTCGACCACGTGCGCCAGGTCCTCGGCCGCGACGCGCAGCAGCAACGCCCGGTACTCCAGCCGCAGCGCCCGCACCGCGTCCGCGTCGGTCCGCCCGTCGACCGCGTCGAGCAGCGAGAACCCGCGCACCGGCTCGGGGTCGACCAGGCCGGTCCACCGGTCGGGGTTGCCGACCAGGAAGTCCGACAGCGCCGAGGACGAGCCGAGCACCGCGAGCAACCTGCCGCGCAGCACCGGGTCGGCGCGCAACGCGGCGTCCAGCGCGGGCCAGTCGTCGCCGAGGGCGATCCGCAGGCGGTCGACGCCGCGCAGCGCGAGGTCCGGGTCAGGGGTGCGGGACAGCGCCACGAGCACCGGTTCGGCGCCCTCGTGCGGGCGGCGCTCGTCCCACCACCCGGCGGCGCGCAGGTCGTCGACGCCGTTCTCGGTCAAGCCGAACCTGGCGGGTGACATCGTGGGTCGGGCTGGCTCCGTCATCGGAAGACACCGTAGTCCGACCGTCGAGGGTGCCTCCGGTCAGCGTGCCACGATCAAGTGGATCCCGAACAGCACGAGCGCCGCGCACGCGCCGAAGCACCCGACCGCGAGCGCCGTGGCCGCCGCGACGGACCCGCCGGACTCGCGCGCGGACCACGCCCGCAACCCGGTCGCGAACAGCACCACCAGCCCCAGCACCACGGCGAGGCTGACCCCGGAGACGACGCCGAGCGCCGACCAGTCGACGGTCACGCCGCCACCTCGCGCGTCTGCGCCTGCGCCGCGATCTCGTCCACTACGTGCTCGGGCCGCACCGGCTCGCGCCGCGACAGCAGCCACACCACCACCGACACCGCCACGCCGACCAGCGCCACCGCGACCACGCCGACCGTGCCGAGGGAGGCGACCTTGCCTGCCAGCGCGCCGACCAGACCGGCCGCGGGCAGGGTGAACACCCAGGCCAGCGCCATCCGGCCGGCGACGCCCCAGCGCACGCCGTCGACCTGGCGGCCCAGCCCGGAGCCCATGATCCCGCCGGACGCCACGTGCGTGGTCGACAGCGCGAACCCGAGGTGCGACGACGCCATGATCACGGTCGCCGCGCTGGTCTGGGCCGCGAACCCCTGGGGCGCCTCGATGGTGGTCAACCCCTTGCCGAGGGTGTGCGTGATGCGCCACCCGCCCAGGTAGGTGCCGAGCGCGATCGCCACCGCCGCGCTCAGGACCACCCAGAGGGGCGGGGCCGAGCCGGGCGCCAGCGTGCCCGCGGTGATCAGGGTGAGGGTGATGATGCCCATCGTCTTCTGCGCGTCGTTCGTGCCGTGCGCCAACGACATCAGCGCGGCCGACGCGATCTGCCCGACCTTGAAGCCGCGGTCCTTCACCCGCTCGGAGGTCCGCCTGCTCAGCCGGTAGGTCAGGTAGGTCGCGAGGAGCGCGACGACCCCGGCCACCAGCGGCGCGACGACCGCGGGCACGACCACCTTGTCGAGCACCTTGGCGAAGTGCACCGCGTCCGCGCCGGAGGAGATCCAGGTCGCGCCGATGAGGCCGCCGAACAGGGCGTGCGACGAACTCGACGGCAACCCGGCGTACCAGGTGACGAGGTTCCAGACGATGGCGCCGACCAGACCGCCGAAGACCACCGCCGGGGTGATCCGGGCGTCGTCGACCACCCCGCCGGAGATCGTCTTGGCGACCTCCACCGACAGCAGCGCGCCGACCAGGTTCAGCACCGCGGAGATCGCGACGGCCGTCCTGGGTTTCAGCGCGCCGGTGGCGATCGACGTCGCCATCGAGTTCGCGGTGTCGTGGAACCCGTTCGTGAAGTCGAAGGCCAACGCCGTGAACACGACGACGATGACGAGGAGCGAGGCGTCCACGCTGAGTCCTCCGGCTGAACCGACACAGTCGGAGGTGAACGCTACCTGTCCATCCGATGAACTCTCATCTTCACGGACCTTCGTCACACCAGGGGCAGGCTCCGGTGGATCGTCAGCTCGCCCGCGGCGAGGCGCACGAATCGCGCGGCGAACGGCTCCCACACCTCGCGGATGTCCTCGTGGCCGCGCTCGAGCCGGTCCGCGTCGAACTCGCCGGGACGCGCGCACGCGGCGGTGCCGGGCGCGGCGGCCACCCACCCGAGCACGACCTCGGGCGTGGTCTCGACGTGGAACTGCACGCCCCACGCGTGGTCGCCGACCCGGAACGCCTGGTTCGGGTACTTCGGCGAGGACGCGAGCAGCGTCGCGGACGGCGGCAGCAGCGCGATCTCGTCCTCGTGGAACTGGAGCACGTCGGGCGTCCACGGCAGGTCGGCGAACAGCGGGTCGTCCTTCGCCACGTCCCGCTTCGCGACCAGCAGCACCCCGACCTCGGGCCCCTGCGGACCGCGCCGGACCTGGCCGCCGGTGGCCGCGGCGAGCAGCTGCGCGCCCAGGCACACCCCGAGCGTAGGCACCCGCTTGGCGACCGCGTGCGACAGCAGCTTCCGGACGTCCGCGAGCCACGGGTGGTCGAGGTCGTCCAGCGCGCCCATCGCGCCGCCCAGCACCACCAGGCCGCGGTAGCCGTCGAGCGTCGCGGGCACCGGTTGTTCGTAGGGCCGCACCACGTCCAGCACCGCCCCGGCGCCGGTCAGCCAGTCGCCGAGGCGGGCCGGTGGGTCATCGGCCCCGGGTTGCAGCACGAGCAGTCGCGTCACCCGGTCGAGAGTAGATCAGCACGCGCAGGTGACCCCGTGGAGGCCGTGCTCCCCGGCGGTGACGTCGTCTCCCTCGACCGGGTAGCCGGCGCCGCGCCACGCGGCGATGCCGCCGGAGAGCCGCTTCACCCGGAAGCCCAGCGAGGCGAGCTTCAGCGCGCCCTTGGTGGCGGCGTTGCACTCGAAGCTCGCGCAGTAGCAGACGTAGACGAGGTCGCGGTCCCAGTCCGCGGTGGTGGTGGCGTCGATCTCCCAGTGCGGCAGGTTGACCGCGCCGGGGATCCGCGCGTGGGCGAACGCCTCGGCGCTGCGCGTCTCGACCAGCCGGAACCCGTCGGCGTCGCCGGCCTCCAGGTCGCGCACGACGTCGTCCGGGTCGGCCTCGAAGGAGAGCTCGGCGGCGAAGAACGCGGCGGCGGTCGCGGGGTCGGCGGCGGGGTGGCGCAACGTGTTGGTCATGGCTCAATCCTGCGTTCCGGCAGGTCACCGGCGACATGGGGAACTCAAGGCGTTCCCCGGCCCGCGCTTACGATTCCACGGTGGAACTGGACGAACTGGATTGGAAGTTGTTGGACCTGCTCCAGCACGACGGCCGGATGACCTTCACCGAACTGGCCAGGCGCGTGTCGCTCTCCGCGCCCGCGACGACCGAGCGGGTGCGCAGGCTGGAGCAGGCCGGTGTCCTCACCGGGTACGTGGCGGTGGTCGACCCGCAGAAGCTCGGGCTGCCGATCGAGGCGATCGTCCGGGTCCGGGTGCGCAGCCTGGACACGCCGAGGTTCCGCGCGAACGTCGTCACGCTGGCCCAGGTCCGCGACGCCGACCACGTGACCGGCGACGACTGCTGGCTGCTGCGCGTGGTGTGCCGGACCATGGTGGAGCTGGAGGGGTTCGTGGAACTGGCCCAGCGCTACGGCGACACCACGACGTCGCTGGTCTTCTCCTCCGCCGCGCGCAACCGCCCGGTGACCCGCGACCTGCTCGGCGGCGTGCCGACGCCGTGATCCCCGACCGGCTGGGCTCAGCCCGCCGGCACGAACGCGAACTCGGCCGAGTCGACCACGGCCCGGTACCCGATCCGCTGGTAGATCGAGTTCGACACCGGGTTGGCCAGGTCGGTGTAGAGCACCACGTGCTCCGCGCCCGCTTCCAGCGCCCACCGCGAGGACGCCGCCGTGACCGCGGCCCCGTACCCGTGCCTGCGGTGCGCGACGGGGGTGAACACCGGCCCGATGCGGCTCATCCCGGCCACGGGCTTGCTCGCGCACGCCCACGCGACGGGCTCGCCGTCGACGGTCCACAGCACGTTGCCGCTGCCCGCCGCCATCCCGACCCGCACGACCTTGTTCGCCAGGTCCTCCTCGGGCTCGTGCACGGTCGCCTCGCCCACGAACTCGAGGTACCACCGCACCAGCAGGTCCAGGTCGTCCTCGGTCGCCAGGCGCGCCTCGCCGGTCACGTCGGTGGGCGGCTCCAGCTCGCCCAGCCGGAACAGCCGCATGGCGGCGTCCTCCTTCGCGGTGACGCCGGTGCGCGCGGTCCACGCCGCGGTGAACGCCTCGACGGACTCGCGGGGACCGTTGACGCCGGGGAGTTCGACCTCACCCGCCAGCGCCTCGGCCAGCGTGTCGGCCCACTGCGGTGGCACCCCGCTCAGCGTGAGGTACCACGGAGGGGTGCGCAGGGCCGCGGCCACGAGCACGTCGTCCTGGACGACCGTCAGCATCAACGCCGGTTGGTCGTCCGGATCGGGGTGCCGCAACCTGCGCTCGAGCGCGGCGATCGGGGTGGTGTGGAACACCGGATCGGTGCCGAAGAAGTCGACCGTCGCCGCGTGGAACTCCGCCAGGTCGTCGTACCGCGTCACGTCCGCCATTGATCGGACGTTAACGCAAAAAGCCCTTCGGGGCACCCGGATAAACCAGGTGCCCCGAAGGGAAAGAATGTTCGGCGGCGTCCTACTCTCCCACACCCTCACGAGTGCAGTACCATCGGCGCTGGAAGGCTTAACTACCGGGTTCGGAATGGGACCGGGTGT